>NZ_JBHVKW010000012.1:43973-118078 GCF_042797905.1 Amycolatopsis sp. NPDC057786 | reverse complement strand
GTCGTGAAGGGCCCCTTTGAGACCTTCATCGTCTCAAAGGGGCCCTTCACGACATCACCACGACCGCGACCACTCGCGTGAGCGCCTGTCCGGTGTCCTACGCCCTCACAGGTTCGACTTCATGCTCAGGTTGATCGTGTTGTCCGGCCCCGAGATCAACGCCCCCAGCGCGAGGTCGTTGATGAAGCAGTCCTTGAACTCCGGGATGGTGAACGTCCCCGAAGACGGGATGGTCGGCGCGAACAGGTCGACGTTCTTCGACACCAGGGTCAGGTCCAGCGGCTTGACCGTCTTGCAGGCGTTCGGCACCGTCGGCAGCGGGATGACCGGCCAGAACAGGCCGACCACGATGTTGTCGATCAGCATGTTCGCCTGCGAATGAGTGGTCAGGTCGCCGTTGGCGAGCGTGCCGGTGACCGGGCCGGTCGGCTCGATCCGCACGCGGGCCTTGATCTTGAAGACGCCCGAGACCAGCGAGATGTTCGCCGTCGAGGGCGGCAGGGCCAGATCGCCGCGGATGCCGACGTTGTCACCGTCGATGACGAGGGCGCCATCGAGCTGGCCGGGGCCGAGAGCGAGGCTGCCGCCGGTCTTCTTCACCGTGGTCGTCCCGGTGACGGTGTAGGACACCGGGATCTCCACCGGGTCGTCCGCGAGGGCCGGGGTCGCGGCGAGGCTGCCGGCCATGGCGAGCGCGGACGTGAGTGTGACGACCGTGCCGAGACGGCGACGGGCTGTTTTCGGGCGCGTTCGACCGAACATGGGTTTCTCCTCGTTTTCTCTCCTGGTTTACAAAGCGGACGAATGGGGGATCATCGGGGAACGAGGTCGGTGATGACCCAGTTGTCGCCTTCACGTTCCGCGGTGATCGAAAGCTGCGCCGCGGCCGTCGTCGAAGAATTGTTGTCGGCACGGGTGGCCGCTTGATCGAGGAATACCAGCAGCCTCGCTTTACCGTCACCGAGTTCCTGGACGGCGGATGAGGAGACGCGGGTGGTGAGAACGAGTTTCTGTGCCGGGGCCTTTTCCCTGACTTGGGCGAACAACTGGTTGTACGACTCCAGCGCCTTGCCTCTGAGCACCGACGCGGCCGCCTTTTCGGTGGCGTCGGTCCGGTCGTAGGAATAGGAGAAGATCTTGTCGAGCGCCACGGTCACCGCGGAGTTCACCTCGGCGGTCGCGCCGACGTCGGTGAGCGCGGTGTTGGCCGCCGACGGCGCCGCAGAGATCGACCTCGCCTCCAGCGTGAACCACGCCCCGGCCCCGACCAGCACTGCCGCCGCCACCAGCAGGATGAGCGGCAGTTTCGGGCGGCGCGACGGCTTCTCGGCGACGACCTCGGCATCGGATTCGACGGAAGTTTCGGCCGTGGCGGTCATCGCGCACCCACCGGCAGCTGGTCGAGCGCGCTGAGCTTCCAGCCCTCTTCCGTCCTGGTCAACCCGGCGGCGAACCGGTTGCGCTTCGTCGTCGGTGCCGCGCCCTCCTTCGCCATCGTGATCTCCACCGACGCCAGCATCTTGGCCGTTCCCGCGTGGTCGTCCAGCTCGCTGATCGCCGCGTCGAGCACCTTGCCCGTCGAGACGGTCGCGTCCTTGGTGAGCGTCCGTTTCGTCGCGTCGTCGGCCTTGCCCAGCTGATCGCGCAGCGGGCCGGTGGACGCGGCGAGCCAGTCGGCGATGCCCTGGTCGACGCGGTGGTGGTCAAGGCTGGTGAGCCGGGCGACGAGTTCGCGCCCGGACTTCAGCGCTTCGTCGCGCGAGTTCCCGTAGGCCACGGCCTCGGAACCCGTCGCGGTGAACCAGGTGTACCCGGCCCAACCCGCGAAAGCGCAGGCCGCGGCGAACACGGCGATCGCGATCTTCAGTTGCGCAGCCACAACATCTCCTCGAGGCTGGTGGACGTCGGCTGGCCGTCGGCGCCGAAGCCGCCGGGGATCGCGGCGGGCGGGACGCCGCCCTTCGGCGCGTTCTGCGAGCCTCGGACCGAACTCGCGTTGCCCCTGTCGAGCGTGCACGCGGCACCGGTGTTGAACGGCAGTGCCGAGACTTCCGCGCTGCTGCGGATCTTCGTGCCCTCGTAGCCCTTGGTGCAGGGCATGGGATCGAAGAACGTCAGGACCAGCCCGATCTTCCCGGACTGCTCGTCGACCGCGGCGTCGACCGCGGACACGGCCTTCGGCGTGTTGATCAGCAACTGCCGGAGGCCGTCGGTGCGGGCGGAGAACACGTGCGACGTGGTGAGCAGGTTCGCCAGCAGGATCGGCAGGCCCGGTTCGTTGTCCCGCAGCAGACCGGAAAGCTGGGTCGCCGCGTCGGGTGCCGTCGCGATCAGCCGCCGCAGGTCACCGTCCGAACGGGACAGCTGCTCGGCGAACTGCTTGGCGTTGCCGCTGAACTGCCGCCACGCCTGCGACGAGTCGACCTGCGTCTTCAGCACGGTCGAGCCGTCGGTGATCAGCTTCTCCGTCTGCGGCAGGTGGTCCGCGGCCTGTTTCGTGAAGTCGGTGGTGGAGTCCAGCAGCACCTGGAGGTTCGCGCCGGAACCGCGCAGGGCGTTGTCGAGTTCGTCGACCACGGTCCGCAGGTCATCGGTCGGCACGGACGCGGTCAGCGCGTCCAGGTCGGTCAGCAGATGCTGCACCGGCAGCGGAACGGCCGTCGCCTCGCGCGGGATGACCGAACCTTCGGCGAGGTACGGCCCGTCGCCGGTCCGCGGCTGGAGGTCGACGAACTGCTCGCCCACCGCGGACCGGTTCGCCACGACCGCCCGCGAGTTCGCGGGGATCGGGGGCGCGTCGTCGTCGATCACCAGATCGGCTTCCATCCCGTCGTCGGTGAGCCGCAGTTCGCCGACCCGGCCGACGGCGACGCCCCGATAGGTCACCTCGCCGTTGGTGAACAGGCCGCCGCCGTCGGTCAGCGCGAGCTTCACGGTGTACCCGCCCGCCCCGAAAAGCCGGCCGAGGCCCGCGTAGCTGGCTCCGACGAACGCCGTCGTCGCCAGCGCGAGGATGACGAACGCGATCACCTGGATCCGGACACGGGTGGTGAGCATCAGCTACCTCCGGAGGACGGCAGCGGCAAGGTCGGGAGCCCCGGCGGGACCCCTTCGCCAGGGGGAGGGAGCTCGACACCCGGCGCGGGGATGACCGAGGCGTAGACGTTCAGGTAGTCGCCCTTGATGCCGTCGCGGACGGCGTCGGTGAACGGGAACGTCGGCAGGATCTCCAACGACTTGGGCAGGCTCTCGCCGGCGTCGGCCAGCCGTTTCAGGATCGGCGCGAGCGCCGTGAGGTCCGCGACGAGATCGGCCCTGCTCTTCTTGATCACGTCGACGCCGACCTCGGAGAGCCGGTCCAGCGACTGCAGCATCGAGACGAGCTGGGTGCGCTGGTCGGAAAGGCTCTGGAGGCCGGGGGTGAGGTCGGTGAGCGCGCCCTCGACCTGCTGCTTCCGGTTCGCCAGTGTCGTGGAGAGCTGATTGAGCCCGTCGAGCGCGGAGGTGATGTCGGACCGGTGCGTGTCCAGATTGGACACCAGCTGTTCCACAGTGGACAGGAACGAGCGGATCTCCTCCTCGTTGCCGTCCATCACCTTCGACAGCTCCCGGTTGATGGTCTGCAGCTGGCCGATCCCGCCGCCGTTGAGCAGCAGCGACAGCGCGCCGAAGACCTCTTCGAACTCGGGGTTGCGGTTCGTGCTCGCGACCGGGATCACCCCGCCGTCGCCCAGCCTGCCTTCGGCCTTCGCCGCGCTCGGGGCGAGCTCGATGAACTTCTCGCCGAGCAGGCTGGACTGCCGCAGCCGCGCGATGGCGTTGGCGGGCAGGTGGACGTCACCGTTGACGGCCAAGACGGTCTCGGCCGTCCAGCCGTCCTCGCCGAGCCGGATCTTTTCGACCCGGCCGACCGGGACGTCGCCGACCTTCACCGCGGCCTGGGGGACCAGGTCGAGGACGTCGGCGAACTGCACGGTCACCCGGTACGGATGGTCGCCGATATCCGCGCCGCCGGGGAGCGGCAGGTCGTAGACGCCCTTGAAATCCGAGGAACAGGCGCTGAGCGCGACACAGCACGCGGCGAGGACGACGATAGACCGTTTCCTGGCCATCAACGCCCCCCGGTGTAGGTGTCGCCGGCGACGGGCAGCGGGAGCGGGGCGTATTCGAGCATGTTGCCGCGGCTTTGGAGCTTGCCGGTCTTCGGGTCGACGGCTTCGAGCACGTTCGTCACCGCCAGCGGGATCGTGTCGAGGGTTTCGGCCAGCGCGGCGCGCTTGTCGACCAGCGTCCCGGTTGTCACCGCGAGCTTGTCCACATTGGACTTGATCAGCGCGCGGTTGTCCTTGATGAACTGCTGGATCTCCGCCAGCGCGCCGCCGAGGCCGTTGAGCGCGCGGGCGAGCTCGTCCTTGTTCCGCGCGAGTGTCCCGGTCACCGAAGCGAGCTGCTTGTTGACCTCGCTGACGTTCCGGTCGTTGGTCGCCAGCATCGAGGTGAACCGCTGGAGTTCGTCCACGGTGGCGAACAGGTTCTGCGAGTTTCCGGACAGGGTCCTGGCGAGGTCGGCGAAGTTGCGCACCGACTCGTTGAACGGCTTGCCGTTGCCCTGGAGGTTCTTCGCGCCGGTGCGCAGCAGGTCCGAAAGCGCGCCGTCGGCGTTCGCGCCGTTGGGGCCGAGCGCCTTGGCGAGGGTGTCGAGGCTGGAGTAGAGCTGGTCGAGTTCCACCGGCGTCCCGGTGCGCTCGACCGGGATCACCGCGCCGTCGTCCAGCCGGTTCCCGGCGCGGGTGAGCTTGGTGAACTGGACGTAGCGGTCGGCCACCACGCTCGGCGCCACGACCAGGACGTTCGTGTCGGCGGCGATCGGGGTCGACCCGTCGACGGTCAGCACGACCTTGACCCGTTCTCCTTCCGGGTCCACCGATTCGACCTGGCCGACGCGGACGCCGAGCACCCGCACGTCCGATCCGCTGTAGACGCCGACGGCGCGCGAGAAGTACACGGTGACGCGGTCGAGCCCGTTGCCGGAGAAGATCCACCAGAGCCCGCCGACGACGGCCAGCGCGAGCACGAGCGCGAGGGTGACGAATCTGCTGATCACCGGCCACCTCCCGGGATCGGCGCGGTGCAGGGATCGCGGTTCTCCGGGACGAGCCCGCACAGATAGCCGTCCACCCAGCGTCCGTTGCCGAGCGAGTTGTTCACCACGCGGAAGTACGGCGCGGCGAGTTCGAGGCTCTTGGCGAGATTGTCGTTCTGCCGCTGCAGGATGTCGGTCACCTCTCCGAGCTGGCTGAGCGCTCCGCCGAGCTGGTCCTTGTTGTCCTTCACCAGTCCCGAAAGCTGGGTGGCCAGCTCCTGCGAGCCGGTCAGCAGGTCGTGGATCGCCTGCCGCCGGTTGTCCAATTCGGTCAGCAGCAGGTTGCCGTCCGAAAGGAGTTTGGCGAAGTCGTCGTTCGAGTTCGCCAGCGTCGTGGTGAGGCCGTGCGCGTTGGACAGCAGACTGGCGAGCTCGTTGTCCCTGGAGGACACGGTCTTCGACAGCGATGTCAGCCCTTCGAGCGCCTTCTTGATATGCGCGGGCGAGTTCTTGAACGTGTCGCTGAGCGTGGTGAAGCTCTCGGCCAGCTGATCGGTGTCGATGGCGCCCGCGGTATCGGCCAGCCCGTTGAACGCCTCCGTGACGTCGTACGGTGTCACGGTCCTGGTACGCGGGATGACCTGCTTCGGGTTCTGCACCGTCTCGCCGGTCGGGCGCAGCGCGAGGAACTTCCGGCCCAGCAGGGTCTTGATCTTGATCTCGGCGGCGGTCCGGTCGCCGATCCAGGCGTCCTTGACCCGGAAGCTGACCACCACGTGGTCTTCGGCGAGCCGGACGTCGCTCACCTCGCCGACCTTGATCCCGGCGATGCGGACTTCGTCGTCCTGCTGCAACCCGGCCGCTTCGGAGAATTCGGCCTGGTAGGTGGTCCCGGAGCCGATGATCGGCAGGTTCTCGTAGTTGAGCGTCGCGGTCAGCACCGCGGCCGCGACGGCGCTGCCGACGAGACCGACGACGATCGGGTTCCGTTCCTTGAAGGGTTTCACGACGTGCACCTCTCCGCCGTCGCCGGGACCCCGCGCGGAGGTTTGGTCTGCAGGACGGACGAGCACAGGTAGAAGTTCATCCACGATCCGTAGGAACCGATCCGGCCGAGGTCGTTCAGCTTCCCCGGGAGCACCGTCAGGAAGCGGTCGACCTCGGCCTTGCCGGTCTCCGTCGTCAGCTGACCGGCGAGCAGGCCCAGCCCTTCGATACTGTCCTTGAGCGGTTTCCTGCCCTGTTCGAGCAGACCGGCCGTGGCGGTGGTGAGGTCCGCGAGCCCGGAGACGGCCTCCCCGATCTCGGTGCGGTCACCGGCGAGCCCGGCGACCAGCTCCTTCAGTGTGGAGACCAAAGTGGACAGTGCGTCGCCCTTGCCGTTGATGCTCTTCAGCACCGTGTCCAGGTTCGTGATCACGTCGCCGATCACCTTGTCGCGGCCGGCGAGCGTGGTGGTCAGCGAACCGGTGTGCGCCAGCAGGCTTTCCACCGTGCCGCCCTCGCCCTGCAGCACCTGGACGATCTCGCCGGAGAGCTGGTTGACGTCCTTGGGCGACAACGCCTGGAACAGCGGTTTGAAACCGTTGAACAGTTCCGTGAGATCCAGCGCGGGCGTCGTGCGCTCCAGCGGGATCTCCGCGCCGGGCTCCAGGAGCTCGCGGGTGCCTTTGCCGCGTTCGAGCGCGATGTAGCGCTGGCCGACCATGTTGCGGTACTTGATCACCGCGGTCACGTCGGCGGGCAGCCTGCGCTGGGAGTCGAGGGAGAACCGGACGCGGGCCAGGCTGTGGTCGGCGATCTCGAGTTCCTCGATCTGGCCGACGCGGACCCCGGAGATCCGCACGTCGTCGCCGACGTTGAGCGACGTGGCGTCGAGGAACTTGGCGCTGTAGGTCTTGGTGTCGCCGAGGCCGGTGTTCGTGATGGACACCGCCAGCAGCACCGTCGCCAGCGTCGTGACGACGACGAAGATCAGCCCCTTGATCAGCGGGCTCACGAAGTTCCTCATCGCAGGGTCACCTCCGTGCCCCGGTAGAGCGGGCCGACGAGCACGCTGCCCCAGGCGGGGACCTGCGCCGCCGGGACGCCGATGGACGGCGCGACCAGTGTGGAGATCAGTTCCCGTTCCTGCGGCGAGTTCGCCAGGCCGAGGTCGCCCTGCGCGCCAGGGAGCGCCGCGGTCCTCTCGCCGGTCGCCACGATGCCTTGGCTCATCAGGCCGTTCGACGGGTAGCAGCGCGGTTCACCGGTGGCGTTGTAGACCGGGTCGTCCTTGCCGGGGACGTATTTGCCCCGGGGCTGGCTGACGGTGATCTCCGCGTGCAGACCGGGCTCGTCGGTGCCCGCGCCCAGCACCCTGTCCATCTGCGGCTTCAGCTTGGCCATCGCGTCCAGCGTGCAGGCGAAACTGGGCGAGTACTTCGCGCCGAGCTCCAGCGGCGCGCGGCTGTCGGCGGCGAGCGCGATGATGTTGGCGCGGTTGTTGGCGAGGAACGTCGTGACCTGTTGGGAGGACGACGTCACCTGCTGGTACACCGACGCCAGCTCGGCCCGTTTCTCCTTGACTGTGTCGAGCGTGACGGCCGAGGCGCTCAGCGCGTCGAGCAGATCCGGCGCGATGTCGCCGTACAGCTTCGAGACCGTGGCGAGGTCGCGGATGCTGTCGTTGAGCTTCGGCAGGTTCGGGTTGAAGTCCTTCAGATAGGCGGCCGCGGTGGCGAGCGTGTCGCCGATCTGGTCGCCGCGGCCCTCCAGCGCGGTGGCGACGGTGGTCAGCGTGGTCGCGAGCTTCTGCGGTTGGACGGCCTTGAGCAGGGGCAGCAGGTTGTCGAAGACGCGTTCCAGTTCGATCGCGTTGGCCGAACGGTCCTGGCTGATCACGTCACCGGAGGCGAGCGGTCGCGCCTTCGGCCCGTCCGGAATGGACAGTTGCACGTACCGCTCACCGAACAGCGTCTTCGGCACGAGCAGCGCGGACACGTTCCTGGGCAGCTTCGAGACCTTGCCGGGTTCCATGGCCAGGTCGATTTCCGCGCCGCCCGGCGTCGCGCGGACGTCACGGATTTCGCCGACCACCACGCCACGCGCCTTGACCTGCCCGCCCGCGCGCAACTGGTTGCCGACGCGGTCCGCCTGCAGCGTCACCGGCACGGAGTCGACGAAATCCTTCCGGTAGATCTTGATCGACAGCAGCACGAGGGCGGACATCACCACGAGGAACAGCACCCCGGCCGTCCTGACCCCGGCTTTGCGCAGCCCGCGCCTGCTCATCCGGCCACCTGCACCGTCGTGGTCGCGCCCCAGATCGCGAGGCTGAGGAAGAAGTCCAGCACGCTGACCGCCACGATCGCCGTCCGCACCCCGCGGCCGACCGCGACGCCGACGCCCGCCGGCCCGCCGCTCGCGCGGAAGCCGTAGTAACAGTGGGCGAGCACGATCACGACGCTGAACACCAGCACCTTGCCGAACGACCAGAGCACGTCGCCCGGTGGCAGGAACAGCAGGAAGTAGTGGTCGTAGGTGCCCGCGGACTGGCCGTAGAACCAGACGGTGATCTGGCGTGACGCGAGATACGAGGTCAGCAGGCCGATGGCGTACAACGGGATGACCGCGAGGAAACCCGCGATGATCCGGGTGGTCACCAGGTACGGGACGCTGGGGATGCCCATCACTTCCAGCGCGTCGATCTCCTCGGAGATCCGCATCGCGCCCAGCTGCGCGGTGAACCCGCAGCCGACCGTGGCCGACAAGGCGAGCCCGGCCACAAGCGGCGCGATCTCGCGGGTGTTGAAGTACGCGGAGACGAACCCGGCGAACGCCGACGTGCCGACCTGGTTGAGCGCCGAGTAACCCTGGAGCCCGACGACCGTGCCGGTGAACACGGTCATCCCGATCATCACGCCGATCGTGCCGCCGATGACCGCGAGGGCGCCGCTGCCGAAGCTGACTTCGGCCAGCAGGCGGGTGATCTCGCGGAGATAGCGTCGTATCGCGCGCGGCACCCAGGCGAGCGCCTTGAGGAAGAAGAGGATCTGGTCGCCGAGCGTGTCCAGGAACCCGAACCGGCGATCGACGGCTTCGCGGACCCGCGTCGCGCGGGTGGGTGTCGACGTGACCATCAGCTGCCCTTCGCCGGGACGAGCTGCAGGTAAAGCGTCGTCAGCACGAGGTTCAACAAGAACAGGAGCAGGAACGTGATCACCACGGATTGGTTCACCGCGTCACCGACGCCTTTCGGGCCGCCTTTCGGATTGAGCCCGCGATAAGAGGCGACGATCGCCGCGACGAAACCGAAGATGACCGCCTTGATCTCGCTGATCCAGAGGTCCGGAAGCTGCGCGAGAGCGGAGAAACTGGCCAGATACGCACCCGGTGTCCCGTTCTGCATGATGACGTTGAAGAAATAGCCGCCGAGGACGCCGACCACACTGACCATTCCGTTGAGGAATGCGGCGACCCCCATCGCGGCGAGGACCCTCGGCACGATCAGGCGCTGGACGGGGGAGACCCCGAGCACCTCCATCGCGTCGATCTCCTCGCGGATCGTGCGGGATCCGAGATCCGCGCACATCGCCGAACCGCCGGCGCCCGCGATCAGCAACGCGGTCACGATCGGGCTGGCCTGCTGGATGATCGCCAGCACGCTGGCCGCGCCGGTGAAGGACTGCGCGCCGATCTGCGCGGTCAGCGAACCGATGTGCAACGCGATCACCGCGCCGAACGGGATCGCGACCAGCGCCGTCGGCAGGATCGACACACTCGCGATGAACCAGAACTGCTGGATCAGCTCGCGCGCCTGGAACGGCCGCCGGAAGGTCAGGCGGACGACGTCGAGGCCGAGTGAGTAGAGCCTGCCGGTCTCCCGGATCGCACCCGCGCCGGGGAATGAGGGTGCGTTAGTCCGGACGCCCACGCCGACCCTCCCGTTTTCCGGGCACGGCGAATACACCCCAGCTTGCGCAATTCCTTTGCTCCGAATGGCGGAACGGAATCGTTGAATAGGATCAACGGGGTGTTACCGTGCTGTTTGCTACTGGTCGGTACGCTAATCACGCGCCTGCCTGGTGACAAGAACTTCGGTGTGATCAAGACGTCACGTCCTGGTAACCGGAGAATTCTTGTTCTTTTGTGACAAAGGCGGGCGGGGGTCTTGTCCGTTCTTTCGTGTCCGGTGGCGCGTTGGTCCATTCGTGGCGTGGGCGTGCCGCTTGACCGTGAAGGCCTCCTTGAGGGACCCAGACAGAGTCCCTCAAGGAGGCCTTCACGGAACGGGCCCGGGGTGCCGTGTGGCCAAGGAAGTCCGTGAGGGCCTCCTTCCCCGCCCTCAAGGTACGCAAGGAGGCCCTCGCAGCGTGCCGGACGGCCGACGAACGCCATGAACGGTCCTTTACTTGCAAAATTTGCAAGTAAAGGACCGTTCATGGCGCCGGGACGGCCGAAGCGCGTGAAGACCCCTCGTTCGGCTGAACCGAGGGAGGGGCTCTTCGCCGCTCGCCGCGGGCAGGCCCCTGGATGCCATGAAGGGGCCTTTCATACAAAATTTGCTATGAAAGGCCCCTTCATGGCATGGGCGGGCGCACCCGGCCGCCCGAGGAAGCCTCAGCGCGCCAGTTCGGAGACCAGTTCGTACGAGCGCACCCGGTCCGCCTGGTCGTGCACCATGGTCGTGATCATCAGCTCGTTCGCGCCCGTGTCGGCCAGCAGGGTCTCGAGTCCCTTGTGGACCGTCTCGGGCGAGCCGATGATGCTGCTCGCGGCCCGGTCCTCGATGAACACGCGCTCGATGTCGGTGTACGGATAGGCCGCGGCCTCTTCCGGCGTCGGCAGCGGGATGGGGCGGCCCTTGCGCAGGCTGAGGAACGTCAGGCCGCTGGGGGCGGCGAGGTACTGGGCCCGCTCGTCGGTCTCGGCGGCCACCACGGAGACGCCGAGCATCACGTACGGCTCGTCGAGGACGTCCGACGGTTTGAACGAGTCGCGGTAGAGCGCCACGGCGGGAAGGGTGTTCTCGGCGCTGAAGTGGTGCGCGAACGAGAACGGCAGGCCCAGTTCGCCCGCCATCCGCGCGCTGAAGCCGCTCGACCCGAGCAGCCACACCGGCGGTTTGTTGCCTTCGGCGGTCACCGCGTTGACGGCGCGCTGGTCGGAGTGCTCGAAGTAGCCGAGCAGTTCCGCGAACTGCTGCGGGAAGTTCTCCGCGGTGAGCCCGCCGGGGCCGCGCAGCGCGAGCGCGGTCCGCTGGTCGGTGCCGGGGGCCCGCCCGATGCCGAGATCGATCCGGCCGGGGTGGAACGCCTCCAGGGTGCCGAACTGCTCGGCCACCACCAGTGGTGCGTGGTTCGGCAGCATGACCCCGCCGGAGCCGACCCGGATACGTTCGGTGGCGGCCGCGACCTGACCGATCATCACGGCGGTCGCGGAGCTCGCGATACCGGGCATGTTGTGGTGCTCGGCGAGCCAGTACCGGTGGTAGCCGAGGGCTTCGGTCCGGCGCGCGAGGTCGAGGGTGTTGCGCAGCGAATCCGCGACGCCGCCTCCGGCCACGACGGGCGAGAGGTCGAGCACGGACAGCGGGATGTCAGGCAAAGAGGTCACGCGTCGGTACAACGCCGCGGGCCCCCGATCCCTTCCCGCGCCTGTCGATCGATCGAAATTAACCGACTCGATGTACCCGGTACTCGGCGGAGTTCCCCCGTTTCCACGGTACGGTTGCCCCCAAATGCGAGTGTGGGAAAACCACTGAAAAGAAAGGATTAAGGGTGCCGCGTCCGGAACGACCGCTGGACCCCGGGGATGATCCGTTGCTGAGGTTCGCCGCCGATCTTCGGCGTCTGCGGGAGAAGGCCGGAAATCCGACGTACCGGGAGTTGGGCAGGCGCGCCCACTACTCCGCCGGCACCCTCTCCGAGGCCGCCGGCGGGAAGAAGATGCCCAGCTTGGCGGTCACGTTGGCCTACGTCCGGGCGTGCGATGGCCCTGAGGGGGAGTGGGAGGCGCGATGGCACGACGTGACCGAGCTGACGCGCACCGGAGTCGAAGATTTACCGGTTGCCCCGCCGAATGGGGAATCGGTCCCTTATATCGGTCTGACCGCATTCGGGCCGGATGACGCGAGCCGATTCTTCGGTCGCGAACGGCTTGTCGGAAAACTCGTCACGCGGCTTTCGAGTCAACGATTCTTGGCCGTTCTGGGGGCTTCGGGTTCCGGCAAGTCGTCCTTGCTCCGGGCGGGGCTCCTCCCGGCCGTCGCCGAGACCTCGGTCACGCTGCTGATGACCCCCGGGTCGCGGCCGCTGCAGGAGTGCGCCGTCCAGTTCGGCGCCGCGCTCGGGCTCCCGCCCGGCGGGCTGCTCGCGGAGTTCACCGGACATCCGCGCAACCTCGGCCTCGCCGCCCGTCAGCTGGTCGCCGACCGCGACGGCGACGTCGTGCTGGTCGTCGACCAGTTCGAGGAGGTCTTCACGCTCTGCCAGGACACCGACGAACGGACGGCCTTCCTGTCGGCGCTGGTCACCGCGACCACCGAGCCGGAGAGCCGGACCAGGGTCGTCCTCGGCATCCGCACCGACTTCTACACCCACTGCGCGCGGCATCCGGAGCTGGTCGAGGCCATGCAGGACGCGCAGATCCTCGTCGGCCCGATGAGCACCGAGGAGCTGCGGCAGGCCATCTCGCGGCCGGCGATCGACGCCGGGTACCGCGTCGAGAACGCGCTGGTCTCGCGGCTCGTCGCCGACGCGACCGGGCAGCCCGGCGTGCTCCCGCTGCTCTCGCACGCGCTGCTGGAGACCTGGCGCCGCCGTCACGGCAACACCCTCACCCTCACCGGCTACGAGTCCACCGGCGGGATCGAACGGTCGGTCGCGCAGACCTCCGAGCACACCTTCACCGCGCTGACCGAACACCAGCAGCGGCTGGCGAACCAGATCTTCCTGCGGATGACCGCGCTCGGCGAAGGCACCGAGGACACCAAACGCCGCATCACCCGCGACGAGGTGGACGCCGACGACCCGGACGTCGCCGTCGTGCTGGACAGGCTGGCGTCTTCGCGACTGGTCACGCTCGACGACAACGGCATCGAGATCGCGCACGAAGCGCTGATCCGGGGCTGGCCGCGCCTGCGCGAATGGCTCGCCGAGGACCGCGAAGGCCTGCGCGTGCACCGCCAGCTCACCGAGGCGACCGACGCGTGGGAATCCGTCGGCCGCGACGACGGCTGGCTCTACCGCGGCGCGCGGCTGGCCATCGCCAGGGAGTGGGCCGGCGAGCACGACAGCGCGCTTTCCCAGCGTGAACGCCGCTTCCTCGAGGCGAGCGTCGCGATCGAGAACCACGAGCAGGCCGTCGCCCGGCGCCGCACCCGGCGGCTGCGTCAGCTGGTCGCGCTCCTCGCCGTGCTGCTCGTGCTGGCGACGGCCGCGACGGTGTACGCGGTCCGCGCCGAGCAGACCGCGACCAGCCAGCGCAACAGCGCGCTCGCGCAGAAGGTCGCGGGCCAGGCCATCGAGATGCGGACGACGAATCCGGCGCTGGCCGCGCAGCTCGCGCTGGCGGCGTACCGCGTCCATCCGAGTGTGGACACCCGCGGCAGCGTGCTCGGGATGTTCGAGTCGCCGTACTCGACCCGCGTCCGCGGGCACGGCCACCGCGTCAACGCGACCGCCCTGCGCGGCGACGGCCAGGTGATGGTCACCGGCAGCTGGGACCAGACGGCCAAGCTGTGGGACATCAAGGATCCTCATCGCCCGAACGAGCTGGCCACGCTCTCCGGCCACACCGCCAACGTCAACTCGGTGTCCTTCAGCGCCGACGGCGCCGCGGTCGCGACGGCAGGCTGGGACAAGACCGCGCGGCTGTGGAACGTCGCCGATCCGGCGAAACCGGGGCAGAGCGTCCTGGTCGGGGAGCATCCGAGCCGGGTCAACGCGGTGGCGTTCAGCCCGACGGCGGCGGTGCTCGCCACCGCGGACGGTGACGGCACGGTGCGCCTGTTCGACGTCCGCGATCCCGCGAATCCGGTTCTGTCCGCCACTCTCCCCGGCCACACCGGCAACATCAACGGTCTCGCCTACGCTCCCGACGGGCGGACGCTCGTCTCGACCGGCGCCGACAAGGTCGCGCGGTTGTGGGACGTCGCCGATCCGCTCCAGGCCAAGCCACTCGGAGTGGTGAGCGGGCACACCGCAGGGGTCCATTCCGCGACGTTCAGCCCGGACGGCCGGACGCTCGCCACCGCGAGCATCGACCAGACCGCGCGCCTGTGGAACGTCACCGACCCGATGGCGCCGTCGCCGCTCGGGACGACGGCCGCACACAAGACGATCGTGCGCTCCGTGGCGTTCAGCCCGGACGGGACGACGCTGGCCACCACCGGATTCGACCGCGCCGCCCGGCTGTGGGACGTGACCGATCCGGCGAAGCCACGCGAGAAGCCGTCGCTCGTCGGTCATACCGCGGCCGTGGTCTGGGCGGTGTTCTCCCCGGACGGCCGCACACTCGTGACCGCGAGCGACGACCAGACGGTACGGATGTGGGATCTGCCGGGTCCCGCGATCAGCGGTCCGGCGAGGTCGGCCTGCCGGGCGGTGTTCAGCTCGGACGGGAAGCTGCTGGCCACCGGCAGCCAGGACGGCGTGGTGCGCCTGGTCGACGTCTCCGACACCCGGAACCCGCGTGAGGTGGGCAAGGTCGCGGGCTTCGGCCAGGGGGTCTGCGGTCTGGCCTTCAGTCCGGACGGGCGGACGCTCGCCGCCGGCTCCTGGGACCACACGATGCGGCTGGTCGACGTCACCGATCCGCGCAAGCCGGTCGACACCGGCGTGTTCTACCGCCCGTCGGACGAGATCGACCCCGTCGCGTTCAGTCCGGACGGCCGGACGCTCGCGACCGCGGGGTCCGGGCACACGGTGAAGCTGTGGGACGTCTCCGACATCCGGCGGCCCGTCGAACTCGCGACGCTGACAGGGCACGAGGACGACGTCCATTCGATCGCGTTCAGCCCGGACGGCCGCACCCTGCTCAGCGGCGGATGGGACCACACCGCCCGGCTGTGGGATGTCTCGATGGCGAAGCCGCTGTCGGTGCTGAAGGGGCACTCCGACACGGTGTTCTCGGTCGCCTACAGCCCGGACGGCAAACTCGCCGCCACCGGGAGCGCCGATCGCACCGGCAGGCTGTGGGACGTGACGAATCCGGCGGCCCCGCGGGAGGCGGCGCTGCTGGCCGGGCACACCGACAACGTCATCTCGGTCGCCTTCAGCGGGGACGGGAAGACCTTCGCGACCGGCAGTTACGACCGGTCCGTGCGACTATGGGACGTCTCCGATCCGGGATCCGTCCGCGAATCGGCGAA
Source organism: Amycolatopsis sp. NPDC057786 (assembly GCF_042797905.1). Lineage (NCBI taxonomy): Bacteria > Bacillati > Actinomycetota > Actinomycetes > Pseudonocardiales > Pseudonocardiaceae > Amycolatopsis > Amycolatopsis sp. NPDC057786. Next base: position 102,641 of record NZ_JBHVKW010000012.1, on the reverse strand, counting down.
CCTGACCGACGACGTCGACCGGGTCAACGCCGTGGCGTTCGCCCCCGATGGGCACACCCTCGCGGGCTCGGTCGCGGACGGCAGCGTGCGGTTGTGGGAGACCAGCCCCGAACGGGCCGCCGAACGCATCTGCGCGACGGTGTACCCGCGGATCACGGCGGACGAGTGGGAACAACACCTGCCGGGGCTCGATTACGCGCCCCCGTGCCCGTGACCACGGCCGATACGTTGTTCGGCGTTGTTGTTCGGTGGGATCGCCGTGACACCGAACAACGAAGAGGCGCTAGAAATACCCCTGGACGTGCGATGCGTCCCCACATCGTTCACTCACCGGGGGTCTGAAGGGCTCCTTCAGGGCATTCACCAGTGTCCTGAAGGAGCCCTTCAGCTTTTCCGCCCCCTCGCGTGTATGTTCCGCCCCCAATCACGCGAGTCACGCCCTCCGTCACGCGAGTTGCGCCCCCAAACACGCGAGTTGCGCCCCCAATCACGCGTGTCGTCCGTTCAATCACGCGTGTCGTCCGTCTGATCACGCGTGTCGTCCGTCGAGGCACGGCGAACTCGCGTGATCAGGCGCCGAACTCGCGTGATTGAAGGCGTAACTCACGTGATTGGGCGGCGAACTCGCGTGACTGGACGGACGACACGCGTGATCAGGCGGCCGGGATCCAGTCCGGGTTCGAAGCGAGCACGGTCAGCTGCTGGGTCGCGCGGGTCAGCGCGACGTACAGCACCCGGCGTCCGGTGGTCGACTCCGTGATGAGGTCGTTGGGCTCCACCAGGACGACGGCGTCGTACTCCAGGCCCTTGGAGTCGAGGCTGCCGACGACCTTGAGCCGCTCGTCCGCGAGCCCGTCGAGCCAGCCCTCGACCTCGGGCACCCGGTCCATGGCGGTGATCACGCCGACGGTGCCTTCGACGACCCCCAGCATTTCCTTCACCGCGGACTGCGTCGCCGCCTCCAGCCCGGCGGCCTCGACGGGCCGGACCTCCGGCGTGATGCCGGTCTGCCGCACCGCGCGCGGAAGCTCGTCGGCCTCCGCGTGCCCGGCGACGACCTTCGCGGCCAGATCGAAGATCTCCGCCGAGTTCCGGTAGTTGGTGCGCAGGGTGAACCGGCGCCGCGTCGTCTTGAGCCCGAAGGCCTGGTCCCGCGCCATCGCGGCCTCGGCCGGATCCGGCCACGAACTCTGCACCGGGTCGCCGACCACGGTCCAGCTCGCGTACTTGCCGCGCCGCCCGACCATCCGCCACTGCATCGGCGAGAGGTCCTGCGACTCGTCGACGACCACGTGCGAGTACTCGTCGTAGTGCTCGGGCCGGGTCGGGGCGCCACCGCGCTCCGGATTGACCTCGACGTTCTGGCGGGCCCGGCGGCTCTTCGGCGGCGGGCCGATCAGGACGCGCAGCTCGTCGAGGAGCGCGACGTCCGCGATGGTCCAGCCGCGCGAGCGATCGGCGAAATCGGCCGCGAGCATGCTGATCTCGCCGCGGTTGAGCAGGCCCTTCGCCGCGGAGGCGAGCCGTTTCTCGTCGCCGAGCCAGCGCAGGATCTGCGCCGGGTACAGGATCGGCCACCAGGTCACCAGGAACCGGTGGAACTCGATGCGCTCACCGAGTTCGGTGATCAGCTCGGCCTTGTCGACCTGACGGCCGTCGTCCTTCGCGTGCTGTTCGGCCTTCGCGGCGAGCGCGTCGAGCAGCAGTTCGGCGGCGCGGATCCGCGACCGGTTCGGCGGCCCGCCCGCGGTGTGCACCTTGCGGCGCACCTTGTCGAGCTCGCGCGCGTTGAGCCGCAGGACCTCGCCGCGGTAGACGATCTTCATGTCCTCGGGCGCGTCTTCCGGCTTGTCCCTCAGCGCGCGCAGCAGGATCTTGCGCATCCGCAGCGATCCCTTGATCGCGGCCAGCGGCGCCGGGTCCTGACGGGTCGCTTCGAGACCGTCGAGCACCTCGCCGAGCGCGCGGAGTTCGACGTTCGTCTCACCCATCGACGGCAGCACCCGCGAGATGTAGCTGGTGAACACCCCGGACGGGCCGATCACCAGCACGCCCGCGCCGCCGAGCTGGCGCCGGTGGCGGTAGAGCAGGTACGCCGCGCGGTGCAGCGCGACCGCGGTCTTGCCGGTGCCGGGGCCGCCGGTGATCTCCGTGACCCCGCGCCACGGCGCCCGGATGACCTCGTCCTGCTCCTTCTGGATGGTGGCGACGATGTCCCGCATCTTCTCGCCACGCGACCGCCCGAGCGCGGCCATCAGCGCGCCTTCGCCGACGATCTGCATGCCGTCGGGGACCGCGTCGGCGATCAGGACGTCGTCGTCGACGTCGAGCACGGTCTGGCCGGAGCACCGGATCACCCGGCGCCGGACGACGTCCATCGGCTCCTCGGCCGTCGCCTGGTAGAACGCCGCGGCCGCGGGCGCGCGCCAGTCGGTGACGAGGTTGTCGAACTCGGCGTCTCGGATGCCGAGACGGCCGACGTAGATGTGGTCGTTGTCGAGGTGGTCGAGCCTGCCGAACACCAGCCCCTCGTACTCCGCGTCGAGGGTCTGGAGGGTCTGATTGGCGTGGTACACCATCATGTCCCGTTCGAACAGCATGGACGCCTGTTCGAAGATGGCTTCCCGCCCGGCGCCATGGCCGATCTCATAGCCCTTGGTACGCATGGCCTCAGCCTGGGCTCGCAATTCGGCGAGCCGGGTGTAGACGGTGTCCACATGGGCTTGCTCGATGGCGATCTCGGCCCGTCTGACCCGAGGTTCGGACACGCAACGCTCCTAAACGCTTCTATCGCCTCCGAGGGCGAAGGACGACTCTACGCGAGCTGGGCGGCGGCATCACCAAGTCCCGGCCAACGTCACGGTGGAAGGCGTTGAGGCACGATGCACCCATGACCAGGATCGTGGCGGGGACCGCGGGCGGCAGGCGGCTGAAGGTCCCGCCGAAGGGCACGAGGCCCACGTCGGAACGCGTGCGCGAGGCGCTGTTCAACGCGCTGGAGGTCGCCGGCGAGCTGCAGGGGGCCCAGGTCCTCGACCTTTACGCCGGTTCGGGCGCGCTCGGGCTGGAGGCGTTGTCCCGCGGCGCGTCCGGCGCGCTGTTCGTCGAACACGACAGGCGCGCGGTCGAAGTGCTCAAGGGGAACGTCGCCGCGCTGGGCCTCGGCGGCACGGTCCGGGCCGGGACCGTCGAGTCCGTCGTCGCCGCTCCGGCGCCGGAAACGTTCGACATCGTCCTCGCGGATCCGCCGTACGCTGTCGATTCCACCCGTCTGGGGGAGGTCATGGCCGCGCTCGCGGACGGCCGATGGGTCACGGACGGCGCGCTGGTCGTGATCGAGCGGGCCGCGCGGGACGGCGAGCCGGGCTGGCCGCCGGGGTTCGAGCCGACGCGGACGAAGCGCTACGGCGACACCGCGCTCTACTGGGCCGAATATCAGGTGTGACGCAGAACGCGCAGAACGCGCAGGACGTTCCTCACCTTGGTAGCGTCCGCGCATGCGGCGTGCGGTCTGTCCCGGGTCCTACGACCCGGCCACCAATGGACATCTCGACATCATCGAGCGGGCGGCCAAGCTGTTCGACGAGGTCGTCGTCGCGGTGGGGGTGAACAAGAGCAAGAAGGGCCTGTTCACCACCGAGGAGCGGATGGACATGCTTCGCGAGATCACCGCGAAGCTGCCGAACGTCCGCGTCGATTCGTGGCAAGGACTCCTGGTCGACTACTGCCGCGAGAACGACATCATCGCGGTCGCGAAGGGGCTGCGGTCGGTCAGCGATTTCGACTACGAGCTTCAGATGGCGCAGATGAACCGCGAGCTGACCGGGCTCGAAACGCTGCTGATGGCCAACAATCCGGCGTACGGGTTCGTGTCGAGCTCGCTGGTCAAAGAGGTCGCGGCGCTCGGTGGCGACATCGAGCACCTGGTGCCCCCGATAGTGTTCAAACGCCTCTCGGAGAAGTACTCCGACCGAGGTTGACCCGAACGGCCGAAGCCGTTGGTCTGGTGCCGGTGAGCGGCGATGAAGAGTTCATCTCGGCGCCTTCTGGTGAATACACGATCGGGTTACGGTCCGAAAATGACCAACAAACGATCGCGGATCGCCGCCGCGCTGCTCGTTCTGCTTGTCACCTTCTTCGGCGGGCTGAGCGCCGCGCAGGCCACGGCCGCCCCCGTCTCGATCCAGCAGAACCCGTGCGGGGATCTCACCGGGTTCAAGCACGTGTCGCTCTCGTCGTTGCCCGCCGAGGCGACGACGACCTACGACCTCATCCAGAAGGGTGGCCCGTTCCCGTACCCGGACAAGGACGGCACGGTCTTCTCCAACCGCGAGAACATCCTCCCGAAATGCGCGTCGGGCTATTACCGCGAGTACACGGTCCCGACGGCGGGTTCGCCCGATCGCGGTGCGCGCCGCATCGTCACCGGTAACGCAGGCGAGCACTTCTACACCGCCGACCACTACAAGACCTTCTCCGTGATCGACGCCGACGGCACCCCGGCGCCGTCCTGCGGCGACACCTCGAAGCTGACGAAGATCGGCTACTCGACGCTGTCCTCCGCGGCGAAGTCCGTGGTGGACAAGGCCCGCGGTGGCGCGACCGGCACGGTCTACGAGAACCGCGAAGGTGTGCTGCCGAAGTGTGCCGCCGGCTACTACCAGCTGTTCCCGGTGGGCACGAGCGACCGCGTGATCTCCGGCAAGGGCGGCGAGATCGTCTACACGCCGGACCGCTACGCGACCTTCAAGCTGGTGAATCTCGCCGGCTGACCCGTCCGTGCAACATTCCGTGCCTCCTCGTCCGTGAGATACACCGGAACACGGACGAGGAGGCACGATGCGGTCTGGGGACGATGCGAGCTTCAGGGAGTTCGCCAGGGACAAGGCGCTACCGCTCAGGCGGACGGCGTATCTGCTCTGCGGCGACTGGCATCTCGCGGAGGATCTGGTCCAAACCGCGCTCATCAAGCTCTACCGGGTCTGGCCGAAGGTCCGCCGGAAAGGGCCCGTCGACAACTACACGAGGCAGATCCTGATGCGCTGCTGGCTCGACGAGCGGCGACGACCATGGCGGAGCAGAGAGAACCGCGACGGCGTCGTCCCCGAAGAGCCCGTGGCCCCGGCTGATTCCGGGATCTCGGATTCGCTGCTTCGCGCCCTCGCCGAGGTTCCCCCGAAACAGCGCGCCGCCGTCGTGCTGCGCTACTGCGCCGACCTCCCGGTCGCGGAGGTCGCCGTCGCGCTGCGCTGTTCGGAAGGGACGGTCAGGAGCCAGGCCGCGCGAGGACTCGACGTCCTCCGCGCGGCCCTGCAGAGACAGCACGACGAGGCTGTCTCCGGGAGGAGCGTGTGATGGACGAACTCGAAAACAGGCTGCGCGGGATCACACTGGCCGAGCCCCCGCTCGGCTTCGACCCGGACGAGGTCGCCGGGACGGCGGCGAAGAAGGCCCGGAACCGGCGGGCCGTGGCGATGACCGGGGCGGTCACGCTGGCGGTGATCGCGGCGGCGGTGGTGTTCGTGGCGCCGGGACGGGGGACGGCCCCGGTCTCGCCCGCGGTCGCCCCCGCCTCTTCGGCGCTCCCGCCCCAGATACGGCCGGACGAGAACACGCCGCGAATGGACCTGACACCGCAGAAGGCCCGCAACCTCGAACATCTGAAGAAGGCGGTCACGGCTCTCCTGCCCGGCGCGACCGACCTCACGTTCGGCCCGTTCCAGCAGGACTACCCGGACGACTGGGACCTGATGACCGCGAGCGTGCGTTACCGGGACGCCTCGAAGAAGGAACGAGGGTTCAACGTGACGCTCACCGGCGTGGTCTCCACCAGGAAGGGCTATTCCGACCGGACGGCCTGCCCCGAGGCCAAGGTCACGTTGCCCGATGGGAAACCCCTGCGGTGCGAGGTGCTGCCGCGGCCGGGAGGGGAGCGGGTCGTGATCAACGAGAAGGGTGATCCCGGAACGAATCTGAAGGGAACGACCGTCGAATCGGTCGTCGGCCGGGACGCGATCGGGTTCCGGGCCGACGGCACCGCGGTCACCGTGACGGACCTCGGCACGCTGAACGCGCTGGGCGGTCCTTCGCTGACCGACCAGCAATTGCTGACGCTCGTCCTCGATCCGGAGCTGACGCTGCGGTGATCATGGCGCGCGGTACCGGCGGGGACACGCCCGGTACCGCGCGCTTTCACCCCTTACGGCGGTGATGAGGGCAAACTGATCTCAGGGAATGTGGGGATCGCTGTAGCAGTAGGTAGGGAGTGGGCCGTGTACCGGGTTTTCGAGGCGCTCGACGAGCTCGTCACCATCGTGGAGGAAGCCCGCGGCGTGCCGATGACCTCCAGTTGTGTCGTCCCGCGCGGGGACACCCTGGAACTGCTCGACGACATCCGCGACGCGCTGCCGGGCGAGGTGGACGACGCCCAGGACGTCCTGGACAAACGTGATCAGCTGATCCAGACCGCCCGCACCGAAGCGGCGGAGACGATCACCACGGCGAACACCGAGGCCGACCGCACGGTCGCCGACGCGCAGGCCGAGGCCGAGCGCATCCTCGCCGACGCCCGCGCCCGCGCCGAGCAGATGATGAGCGACGCGCACGCCGAAGCCGAGCGCATGGTCGCCGCCGGGCAGGCCGAGTTCCAGAACCTCACCGACCGCTCGCGCGCCGAGTCGGAGCGGATGATTCAGGCCGGGCGCGACGCCTACGAGCGCGCCATCGAGGAGGGCCGCGCCGAACAGGCCCGGCTCGTCGCCCAGACCGAGGTCGTCCAGGCCGCGCACGGCGAGGCGGCCCGCATCGTCGACGAGGCGCACGTCGAGGCCGACAAGCAGCGCGGCGACTGCGACGCCTACGTCGACGGGAAGCTGGCCGAGTTCTCCGAACTGCTGGCGACCACGCTGCGGACGGTCGACTCCGGACGCAACCACCTGCGGTCCCCGGTCAACCTGCCGGGCAACAGCCGGACGTCGCTGTACGACTACCAGTCCTGATCGCTCGAGTACAGGAAGGGGCCTTCCTGTACTTCCCGGGAGCGCAGGGGAGCAAGGGACCTTTGCTATCACTTCGCAGGTCAGCGCTGCGATAGCCGGCCGGCCGTTCACCTGGCACAGGGGTAGTGAAGGCCTCCTTGCCACCTTGAGGTAGGTAAGGAGGCCTCCACGGACTCTGGGTCCTTCAAGGGCCTTCACGGACTTCACCGACCGCGCCCGAAAGTGAGTGGCGGGGCCTGCGTACCCTGGTGATCGATGTCTGAGAACAAGTCGCCGCAGGCCAGGCCTGCGCAACTGGACGACCGGAGCCCGTGGGTGCTCGACACCCGCGAACTCGGCCGTCACGCCGGCCTGAGCAAGGCCGTCCAACGCTCGATCCCCATCGAGACCGCGCTCGGTGTGCCCGACGTCATCACCATCGACGCCGGTTCCACCCTCGAACTCGACCTGATGCTCGAGTCCGTCGTCGAGGGTGTGCTCGTCAGCGGCACGGCGTCCGCCGTCGCGACGGGGCACTGCTCGCGGTGTCTCGACCCGATCACCGAGGACGTCGAGGTCGACCTGACCGAGCTCTTCGCCTACCCCGGTTCCGCCACCGAGGAGACCACCGACGAGGACGAGATCCCTCGCCTGGTGGACGACCGGATCGACCTCGAGCCGACGGTCCGTGACGCGGTGGTGCTGGCGCTGCCGCTGGCCCCGCTGTGCGCCGAGGACTGCCGGGGACTGTGCATCGAATGCGGTGTCAAGTGGGCCGATCTCGAGCCCGGTCACGGGCATGAGAAGATAGACCCTCGGTGGGCCGCGCTGGTCGATCGTTTCGATGACGAAGCGGGCGATGACCAGGCCGATGGCCCCGGAAAGCAAGCCTGACGAGCACCAGCTCGTTCCGGAGAAGCAAGTTCGCTCGCGACCGCGGGCAGACCGTCTGAAGGAGATCTACTCGTGGCCGTCCCGAAGCGGAAGATGTCGCGATCCAACACCCGCGCGCGCCGCAGCCAGTGGAAGGCGGCTCCGGTTCAGCTGGTGCCCTGCTCCAACCGCGCCTGCAAGCAGCCGAAGCTCCAGCACATCGCGTGCCCGGCCTGCGGCCAGCACAACGGTCGCCAGGTCGTCGAGCCCGCCTGATCGGCAGCCGACGACATGGGGGGCAAATCTGCCGGTGGACCACCCGCGGACCCCGCGCCACTGCTCGAAGCTCTCGGGATCACTATCGAACCCGAGCTGCTGACGCTGTCGCTGACCCACCGTTCTTATGCCTATGAGAACGGTGGGTTGCCGCCGAACGAGCGTTTGGAGTTCCTCGGCGACGCGGTGCTGGGCCTGGTCGTCACCGACCACCTCTACAACACCCATCCCGAACTGGCCGAGGGACAGCTCGCGAAGCTCCGGGCCAGCGTAGTCAACATGCACGCGCTGGCCAGGGTCGCGCGCGGCCTCGGTGAGGGCGGGCTGGGCAAGCACCTGTTGCTGGGCAAGGGCGAAGAGCTCACCGGCGGCCGCGACAAGGCGAGCATCCTCGCCGACGGGCTCGAAGCCGTCATCGGCGCCGCGTACCAGCAGCACGGCATCGACATCGCGCGCAAGCTCGTGCACCACCTGTTCGACGACCTGCTCGCCGAGGCGCCGCTGCGTGGTGCCGGCCTGGACTGGAAGACCAGCCTCCAGGAGCTGACGGCGTCGGCAGGGCTCGGTGTGCCCGAGTACAAGGTCGAGGACACCGGACCCGATCACCGCAAGGAGTTCAGCGCCACCGTCCTCGTCGGCGGGCGTGAACTCGGCTACGGCTCGGGAACGACCAAGAAGGAAGCCGAGCAGAAGGCCGCCGAGACGGCCTGGCGACAGCTTTCGTCCGAACTCGACGTCGAACAGGCGCCGAAGACGACCTGAGTCCTCCTCAGCGGGACGGTTCGTTGACGCACGAACCGGTGAATCAGTAACGTCATCGCAGTCCGCCGCCACTGACGCGACCGTTCAGGTCGCCTGTCGAGAGGTCGGCGGATGCGTCATTTCTGCCTTGTCACAGCCACGGCTTTGGCGCTGGTGACAGGTCCTGCCACCGCTTCGGGTGCTCAGGTCGTCCGGGTGACGTCGCTGAGCGCGTTGCAGTCGGCGATCGACAAAGCCGCTCCCGGCGACGAGATCCGGCTGGCCGATGGCAGCTACTCGGCGGGCTCGGCCATCGCGATCAAACGGTCGGGTACGGCGAACGCTCCGATCACGATCACCGCGGAACACGTCGGCAAGGCCGAGATCAAGGGATCGACGGGGTTCTCGTTCTCCTCCGGGGCCTCGCATGTCGTGCTGCGCGGGTTCAAACTCCGGCACGGTGGATCGCTGAGTGTGCCGGTGGGCAGCACACACAACCGGCTGACCCGGCTCGACGTCCAGCTCACCGGCGGCGGCAACTGGGTCACGCTCAACGGCGACGACACCGAGTTCGACCACAACGTGCTGCAGAATCGCGCCACCCAAGGCGTCTTCCTGCAGGTGCTCGGCCCGGACAAGGACATGGCGAAGCGGGTGCGTGTGCACCACAACTACTTCTCCAACCACGGGTTCACCGGTGCGAACGGTGGCGAGTCGATCCGGTTCGGGCTGAGCCACCACCAGAAGTACAAGGCCGGCGGGATCGTCGAGTACAACCTGTTCGAGAAGGCCGACGGGGATTCCGAGGCGATCTCCGTGAAGTCGTCGGAAAACGTCATCCGGTACAACACGATCCGCGACAGCCGCGGTTTCCTCGTGCTGCGCCACGGCGATCGCAGCGTGGTGGAGGGGAACATCCTGCTGGGCCGGTCCGGGATCCGCTTCCACGGCAACGACCACAAGATCGTCAACAACTACGTGCACACCACGGCGAACCGCGGGATCGTCTTCGGCTCCGGCAAAGAGGCGGACAGCGGGCCGGACAGCAAACTCCACGACCGGCCCGACCGCGTCGTCGTCGCGTACAACACCGTCGTCGGGACCACGGACGTCGTCCACGGCGACGGCGGTGACTTCAAGCCCAAGGACTGCGTACTCGCGAACAACGTCTTGCAGGGGACGGGAAAGCTCGTGAGCATGCCGGGCGGTTCGGTCGTGAAGTACGAGGGGAACATCGCCTGGGGCGGGCCGGCGGGGATGCCGTCCGGGTACAAGGCGGTCGACCCGAAGCTGGTGCGGGACGGGCTGTACCGCCTGTCTTCAGGGAGCCCCGCGGTCGACGCCGGTGTCGGTTCCCACCCGTACGCGGGTACGGATTTCGATCTGCAGAAGCGATCCGGGAAGTACGACGTCGGGGCCGACGAACTGCTGCCGGGCGGGATGCGGAAAGCACTGACGAAGACTGACGTCGGGCCGCTCGCCCCCTGATCCCGGCGGTGGGCTGAAAGCGTCCTTCACCGCATCCGACGCGGTGAAGGACGCTTTCGTCGCATGGCATGCGGGGAAAGTCCCCTTCAGCCACCATACCGGAACCGTCCTCTCACGAGGGCCGGTGGGAGAATCGACGGTATGCCCGAACTCCCCGAGGTCGAGGTGGTCCGTGCCGGGCTCGAGGCGCATGTCTCCGGCCGGACGATCACCGAGGTCGAAGTTCTCCACGCCCGCGCGATCCGCCGCCACGAACTCGGCGCCGAAGATTTCAGCGGACGGCTTTCGGGGGTGAAGATCACCGCCGCCCGCCGCCGAGGCAAGTATCTGTGGCTGGAGCTCTCCGACGGCCAGGCCATGCTCGCGCATCTCGGCATGAGCGGCCAGATGCTCGTCCAGCCCGATGACGCCCCCGACGAGAAGCACCTTCGCGTGCGGTTCAGCTTCGCCGACAACGGGCCGGAGTTGCGCTTCGTCGACCAGCGGACCTTCGGAGGGCTCGCGCTCGCGGAACTCACCGAAGTCGACGGGACGGCGTTGCCGGGCACCATCGCGCATATCGCCCGCGACCCGATGGATCCGCGGTTCGACCTCGACCAGGCCGTCCGCGCGCTGCGGTCGAGGCGGACCGAGCTCAAACGCGCCCTGCTCGACCAGACCCTCGTCTCCGGGATCGGCAACATCTACGCCGACGAGGCACTGTGGCGATCCAAACTCCACTGGGCCCGCCCGACCGACCGGCTCACCGCCGCCCACGGCCGCGCCGTGCTCACCGCCGCCAGCGACGTCATGGCCGAGGCGCTGGTCGCCGGCGGGACGTCGTTCGACGCGCTTTACGTCAACATCAACGGCGAGTCCGGTTACTTCGACAGGTCACTCGACGCCTACGGCCAGGAAGGACTGCCCTGTGGCCGGTGCGGGACGGCCATCCGCCGTGACCCTTTCATGAACCGGTCGTCGTTCTCCTGCCCGCGGTGCCAGCCGAAGCCGCGCGCGAGGTGAAAACTGTCGTGTACGACACGGGCGCCGCGTCAACTAGCATGAACGGGCACGACATGTAGGGAGTGGGATGGTGGCCGCGACCGAGCCCGGTAAGACGACGCTCGCCGAGAAGATCGACAAGCTGTTCCGGATCGTGCTGAGACCCGATCGCGAGCCGTACAGCCATGAGGAGGTCGCCAAGGCCTGCCGCGAGGCGACCGGCGAGAGCTTCTCGACGACGTACCTGTGGCAGTTGCGCACGGGACGTCGCGACAATCCGACGAAACGCCATCTCGAGGCGCTCGCGCAGTTCTTCGGCGTCTCGCCCGCGTACTTCTTCGACGACGAGCAGAGCGCCAAGATCGCGGAGGAACTCGCGCTCCTCGGCGCCCTTCGCGACGCGGGTGTCCGCGACGTCGCGCTGCGGGCCGTAACACTTTCCCCCGACGGACTCGACACCATCAGCGACATGATCGACGCGATCGCCCGCAGGGAAGCCGGACGGGGCGGCCCGAAGAAGGAGTCGTGAGTGGACCGTCGTCGTAAGGAGTTGTGGCGCCGCTGCCGGAGTCTCGCCGACGGCGTCGCCCTTCCCGAGCCCTTCGACGCCGAGTCCTTCATCGCGGATCTGGCGGCCGAGCGCGGCCGTCCCCTTGAATTGATGCAGGTCAGCGTCCCTTCCAGTGGCCCGTGCGGGCTGCTGATGAGCACGGAACGCGCGGACTACATCCTCTATCCGGCCAACACCACCGCCCTGCACCGGCGGCACATCCTGCTGCACGAGGTCGGTCATCTGTTGTGCGGCCACGTCGGTTCGGACGCCGGGGCCGACGGGATCGTGCTCGACGCGGCCGCGGGCAAGACCCTCATGCCGAACCTGTCGCCCGAACTCGTCCGCCGTGTCCTCGGCCGCACGAGTTACAGCGCTGTCGAAGAGCAGGAGGCCGAACTGCTCGCCAGTCTTCTCGCGCACCGTGTCGCGCGGACGGCGGTGCGCGGTGCCGCGCGTCCCGACGAGAGCGATCTCGCCGGTGGGATGGCGAGGGTCGACGACCTTTTCGGCAGCCGGAAACGGCGCCTGCCGTGACCGAAACCATCGCGTACTTCTGCTGCGTGGTGGCTTTCGCGGGCTTCGGCTACAAGCTGATCCAGGCCCGCCACACCCAGCCGGCGCGGCGGATGTGGTTCCTCAGCGCCTTCGGCATGTGCATCGCGGGCGGCATCATGCTGCTCACTCCGGCGATGGAGAACGCCGTCGGCGTCGAAGAACCCATGGGCAGCCTCCTGAACCTCGCGGCCGACCTGCTCAAGATCGGCGCGATGGCGTTCGCGGTCGCGTTCGCGCGTTCGCTGAAACTGGGGGAGGGCAAGCGGATCGGGTGGCACGCGGTGCTTTCCTGGGCCGTGCTGGTCGTCGAAACCGTGCTCTTCTTTTCGTCCGACAGCTACCGGGTAGGCGAACACACCGCCGCCGGGCCTGGCAGGCTCGGCTGGTTCGTCGCGTACAACGTCGTTTTCCTCGTCTACGGCTTGATCAGCCTGCTGACCTTCTCGCTCGTCTTCGCCCGCTTCGCGCGTCATGCCGACCCCGGTCCGCTTCGCATCGGGCTGTGGCTGCTCGTCGGTGGCGGGGTTTCCGCGCTGGGCTGGACTTTCTGGGACGTCGACGACATCCACATCCTCGCCACCACCGGTGCGGTCGACGCCGGTGAGGACTCGTTCTCGGCGATCCTGGCCGCGCTGAGCGTCGGGCTCGCCGGGGCGGGCGCGACGCTCAGCGTGTGGGGGCCCGCGCTGGCCGCGCCGTTCCGGCTGATCGGCGTGTACCGGACGTACCGGCGGATCGAACCATTGTGGACCGCGTTACGCGAAGCCGTCCCGGGAATCGCGCTGGATCCGGGCCCGGGGATGCCGGGCGGCGTCGAATTCGCCTTGTACCGCAGGGTCATCGAGATCCGGGACGGCCATCTCGCGCTGCGGCCGTACTTCGATCCGGACGTCCCTCCGGTCGCGGAAGCGGAAGCACGCAAGGCGAAGATCCCCGAAGCCCGGATCGCCGCGACGATCGAGGCCGCGGCCTTGGCCGCCGCGCTCGTCGCCTCCGAGGCGGGCCGCCGGTACGCCCCCGACGACGTTCCGGCGACCTACCTCGACGAGCCGGACATCGCCACCGAGGCGGCGTGGCTGGCAGAGGTCACGCGCGCTTGGCGACGGTCCCTTGTGGTCGGGCGCATTCGCGACCGGGCGCGGGAAACGCTCGCGGCCTAGGCGACGATCGCGGTGACGGCGGCCGCCGCCGAGACCAGCGCGAGCCAGACCGGTGGGGCGACGTCCTTGACCCCGTCACCCGCCCGCACGTGGGAGACCGCCGCCCCGATCAGCAACGTCACCAGGCCGATCGCCGCGGCGACCCCGAGCGGCCGCCAGAAGAACCCGGCCACCAGGCCCGCCGCCCCCGCGAGTTCGAGCGCGCCGATCCCCTGGATCGCCCGGACCGAGAAGCCGAGCCTCTCGGTCCGGGAGACCAACGCCGGCTGACGCAGGACCTTCGCCACCCCCAGTACGGCGAAGATCGCGGCCAGCAGCACCGACAGCACCACATGAGTCACGGCCATCACGGAACTCCTTGGTGTGGAAGGGTTTCAGACCGTGACGCGGCGCATCGTGGCGAATCCGCCCGCCCCCGCGACACACACCAGCAGGGCGAGTAGTCCGGTCACTCCGCCGACGGTCAGCGTGCTGAAGAACGCGCCGAGCTTCGGCCAGGAATCGGTCCAGCTGAGCAGCAGCACCCCGCCCAGCAGCACCAGGACCTGCGCGGCGCCGAACAGGACGACACCCACCACCGCGGCGCGCCGGTAGATCAGGCCGTACCACATGCCGTAGACGAACATCAGCGTCAGGAACACGAACGACGTGAGCAGAGTGAGGTACCAGGGACCGTCGAGCAGCCAGGGCACCCGGAAGTAGTTCAGCCCGACCCCCCAGCCGCCGGTCGCGTTCTCGATCGCCTGTAACACGACGATTCCCACCGCGTACAGCGCGGACAGCCCGGCGACCAGCAGGATCGTGCCCAGGTAGTACGACCGCCTCGACACGCCCAGCGCGAGCCCGAACGGCAGCGACTTCGTCATGCTCAAGGCGCCGCAGACGAGCATGAACACGTACAGCGTGAACAGGCCGCCGGAGTAGTTCTCGTCCGGTGTTTCGGGGAGCAGCGAGAAGATCGCGAGATTCACCCCGAAGGCGAAGAACGTGATGCCGACCGGGAGGACGACGTACTGGAGGCGGTCCACCAGGTGGTAGCGCGCGACGTTGACCAGGGTGTTCATGCGGACGCCTCCTCTGCGGCCTGTCCGTTGGAGGTGTGCACCATCAGTTGCTGCAAGGAAAGCGGCTCGAGTTTCAGGTGCAGGGCCTTCGCCTTCGCCTTCGAAGCGGCGTCGAGCGCGTCGGCGATGGTGACCGAAGCCCGCGAACCGATCTTGCGGCGATGCAGTACCCGGCGCCCGGTGACGAAGTCGTCCACCGCGAGGGCGGGACCCGAGACCGTGACGGCCGAGCCGCGCAGTTCGTCGGCCGCCGCGTCGAGGACCACGCGGCCCTTGTCGATCATCACGACGTGCTCCAGCAGATCGGCCACTTCGTCGATCAGGTGCGTGGAGAGCAGGATCGTGCGCGGACAAGCCGAATAGTCGTCGAGCAACCGGTCGTAGAACAACTGGCGCGCGACGGCGTCGAGGCCCGCGTACGGCTCGTCGAGCAGCGTGAGTTCCGCTCGCGCCGCGAGCCCGATCGTGATGGACAACGCCGAGCGCATCCCTCGCGAGAGCTTCTTGATCGGGCGCTTCGTCGGCAGGTCGAAGTCGCGGAGCAGCGTGTCGGCGAGTTCCGCGTCCCAGTTCGGATAGAACCACGAAGCGGCCGAAAGTGCGTGCCGCACCTTGAAATCCGGGAACTGCTGGTCTTCGCGGACGAGCACCAGGCGCTTCAGCACCCGCTCGTTCTCGACCGGGCTCTCGCCGAACACGCGGACCGAGCCCGCGCTGGCGAACTCCTGCGCGGTGACGATGCGCAGGAAGGTGCTCTTGCCCGCGCCGTTGCGGCCCAGCAGGCCGGTGATCTTGCCTTCTTCGATGTCGACCGAGACATCGCCGAGCGCGACATGGTCGCCGTAGCGCCGGGTCAGGCCGGTGGTCGAAATGGTCGGCGTCATGCGGCGGGTCCTCCGTTCCGGTGTCCGTTCCCGCGGATGAGCGAGATCAGGGTTTCGTCGTCGATGCCGAGGCGTCGCGCTTCGCTGAGCATCGGGTCGAGGTACTGCTCGGCGAACCGTTGCCGCCGGTCGGTGAGCAGCTTCTGCCGCGCGCCGGCGGCGACGAACATGCCGATACCGCGCCGTTTTTCCAGCAGGCCGTCATCGGCGAGCACGTTGATCCCCTTGGCCGCCGTCGCCGGATTGATCCGGTAGAAGGCGGCGAGTTCGTTGGTTGACGGCACGCGTTCCCCCTCGGCCAGGCTTCCCTCGGCGATGTCGTCGGCGATCTGTTCGGCGATCTGCACGAACAGTGGTGTTCCTTCGTCGAGCACGACACCTCCGTCCCCAGTCTTCGAGCACCTCATGGGTGCGGTGGTGCATTACTGGACTAAGTAACCCACGAACCACCCAGGGGACGCAAGTCGTCTCCGCCGTGCGCACTACTGTGCAATGCGTGGTACCTTCTGTTGCGTAAGACTGGGAGGGACGCGACTGTGGAGATCAGTCAGCTACTCAAGGGCGTGCTGGACCTCGCCGTTCTCGCGGTGCTTCGCGGAGAGGACGGCTACGGCTACGACGTACTCCGAAGACTTCGTATCGCGGGGTTGCAGGAGGTGGGCGACGCGTCGGTGTATGGGACGCTCCGGCGCCTGTACAAGGCGGGCCTGCTGACGTCCTATGTGGTGCCGAGCGAGGAAGGCCCGCACCGCAAGTACTACAGCCTCAACGAGCCGGGCCGCCAGCGGCTCGAAGAGTCGGGGCAGACCTGGCGGACTTTCGCCACGACGATGAACAGCCTGTTGGGAGAGGCAGCATGAGCACGCAGAATCCGACCGCCGTGCGGGTGTATCTGGCGAGGGTCAGGAGCGCGCTCGCCGACCTGCCCGAGAGCGAAGTCGAGGAGATCCTCGAAGACGTCCGGCCGCATCTCGCGGAGATGGAGGCGGAACTGGGGGACAACCCCAAGGTCGACGCCCTGATCGAGCGGCTGGGCAGTCCCGAAAGCTACGCCGCCGAGCTGCGGGCGTCCGGCGGCTACCCGCCGCGTCCGGCCGAGAGCGGTGACAAGACCGCCGTGCTGAAGGTGAAGACCGGGATCGGCGGAGCGCGGTTCGCGTTCTGGGGCCTGGTGTTCTCGGTCGGGGGCTTCGCGCTGTTCGGCTTCGCCGCCGCGGTGTGGGTTCGCGTGGAACCGTTGGTGGGCCTGCTTTTCGTCGCACCCGTGCTCGCGATCAGCGTCGCCTACGTGGTCCGGAAGGGGATCGCCCCGATCGCGGAACTGCCCGAAGTGGTCAAGCTCCGAGAGTTCGCGACCTCGGTGCAGAAGGACCGGAACAGCAAGGGGCTGAACTATCTCCGCTCGCTCAAGCCGGCGTGGTGGGTGCTGTGCGCGGCGGTGCTGGTCGTCTTCGGCCTGCTGCTCGTGCTCCGCGACACCGAAGCCGTGCTGCTCCTGCCGCTGATGCTGCTGGCGGCCGTCGCGGTGGTCTGGGCTGGCCCGAAGCTGAAGGCCGACCGGCGGCTGCTGTGGCTGGCCGTGCCGATTTCGGCGTTCGTCATCGGCAGCATGCTCGGCGGTGCGGGCGCGGCGGTCGACCTGATCGCCAAGCGGTCCTACAGCAATGGTTCCTACAACAGCGGCTACTCGCCGAACTACAACGACAACTACGGCAACCCGCAGCTGATGTACGGCAGCCAGGACGTGGAGAACATCTACGCGTTCGACGCCGAGGGCAAACCGCTGACCGAGATCTACCTCTACGACGAGGACGGCCGTCCGCTCAGCACGACCCGGTACGCCTGCGAGCGGAGCACGGGCGAGAAGCGGAAGGTCGGCGACGACAACCGTTATCCGCGTCCGCGGCTCGAGCGGGGAGTGCAGGACAGCGAGGGAAACCTCGACGGCTACAACGGTTCTCGCGGTTACTGTCTGGAAAGGACGGACGTGCCCTTCGGCGCGGCGATCCCGAAGGCCGTGCCGGTGCCGCCGACTTCGCAGGCCGCCCCGCCGTCGTCCACCTCGGTGGCTCCGCCGTCGACCCCCGCCCAGCCGACGCGCTAGGTGCCCGGGTGGAGGCGGACGTCGGGGGCCGCCTCCACCCGATTTCTCGGGCGGTTTGGGACGGGTAAGGCAAAGGTGGCAGGTTGCGAAAGTGGCTTTCGCAACGTCGAGGGGCAGGGTGCGGTAGCGAGGGGTTTTCGCTGAGCCCATGGGGCGAGATGGGTCGCGAAAGCCACCCGCGAACCCCGCGACCCGGCACCGCGGGACCTCGCCACGAAGGCTCCTTTCGCTGCATCAGACGCGGCGAAGGGAGCCTTCGACCCACCGTGGGCCCGCCCTCGATCACGCCACCTTTGACTTACCCCTCAATAGAACCCCCACTTGCCACTCACGACCACAAAGGCCGCCCCTCTCGTTACCGACCGCCGCATTCAGAGGACGAAATGCGGATGCGGGGGCGGCCCCGGGAGACGTAATCTCTGGGCAACACGCTGACGGAGACGAGTAGCCAAGGGAGCACGCGAGCCCAGAGAGCCGCCGGTAGCTGGGAAGGCGGCCTCGCGCCCTTCGGTGAAGACCCTCCCGAGTGCGGGGAGGAACGGCGTCCGCGCCCTATGCCCCGCCGTCCGGCCCTCGTCACGGGCCTTCGAGGCCGCCGTTCCCTGGCGGCGGCGAAAGTGCGGTGGTACCGCGAGTTCCCTTCTCGCCCGCACTCCCAAGGGGTCGCGCACATCCGTACAGGAGTTGTGATGATCTCGCGTGTCCTCGCCGCCGACCTGCCCCGGTACGTCGGCGGCCGTGTCCGCATCGCCGGCTGGGTGCACCGCCGGCGCCGCCTGAAAACCGTCACCTTCCTGGTGATCCGGGACCGTTCCGGACTCGCCCAGGTGGTCCTCGCCGAATCCGGTGGCCCGCCTGAAGAAACCGTCGTCGAGGTCGAGGGGCTCGTCACCGCGAATCCGCAGGCGCCGGGTGGCCTCGAACTCACCGAGCCGTCCGTCAGACTGCTCTCCGAGACCGCCGCACCACCGCCGTTCGACCTCTACCGGCCGTCGATTCCGGCGACGTTGCCCACGGTGCTGGACAATGCCGCCGTCGCGCTGCGGCATCCGCGCCTGAAGGAGGTGTTCGCGGTCGCGGCGGCGAGCGTCGCCGGGTTCCGGTCGGCACTCGACGGACTCGGGTTCACCGAAACCCATACGCCCAAGATCGTCTCGTCGGCCACGGAATCCGGCGCGAACGTCTTCGGCATCGACTACTTCGGCGAGCGGGCCTTCCTGGCGCAGTCGCCGCAGTTCTACAAACAAGCCCTGGTCGGGGTCTTCGAGCGGGTCTACGAGGTCGGTCCGGTCTTCCGCGCCGAACCGCACGACACCGCGAGGCATTTGGCGCAGTACACCAGCCTCGATGCCGAACTCGGTTTCATCGACGACCACCACGACGTCATGACGGTGCTGCGTGCGGCGATCGCCGGGATGGCCGCCGCGGTTCCGCAGGCGGAAGTCGTGGTGCCGGAGGAGATTCCGGAGATCCACTTCGCGGAAGCCCAGAAGCTGATCGCACGGCGGTCGGAAGAGGACCCGCGTGGCGAGCCCGACCTCGCGCCCGTGCACGAGCGGCTGCTTTCGGACTGGGCGTTGCGCGAACACGGATCGGAATTCCTGTTCGTCACCGGCTATCCGATGGTGAAGCGGCCGTTCTACACGCATCCGGACCCGGAGCGGCCCGCGTACTCCAACAGTTTCGACCTGCTTTTCCGTGGGCTGGAACTGGTGACCGGCGGGCAGCGGCTGCACCGGCACGCGGACTATGTCGCCGCGCTGGCGGCGCGCGGTGAGTCCGCCGAGCCCTACCGGGACTATCTGGCGGTCTTCGCACACGGGATGCCGCCGCACGGTGGTTTCGCGCTCGGTCTCGAACGCTGGACCGCCCGGTTGCTGGGGCTGCCCAACGTGCGTCAGGCGACGCTCTTCCCGCGCGACCTGCACCGCCTGACCCCGTAAAGCCGCGAGCCGGCACCTCGTGTGGAGGTGCCGGCTCGCGTGGGGTGAGGCTCAGTGGGTGAACGCGCTCCTGGCGGCCAGGTCGGCCAGCAGGGCGCGGCCCTTCTCGGCGTTGCGCGGCTGGGCCAGGACGTCGTAACGCCGGGCGACCAGCTGGCTCTGCGAGATGAACCCGCGCTTGTTCTTCGAAGCCGCGTACCCCAGCGCGCCGAACAGCAGGTTGAACCCGATACCGCCGACGAGGCCGACGAGGATCGGCACCAGTCCGGCGCCCGGGTTCAGCAGGCTCAGCACGAGGCCGAGGAACATACCGAACATCGCGCCCGACAGCGCCGAGCTGGTCAGCACCTTGCTCCAGCCCATCCGTCCGGCGATCCGCTCGACCAGGACCGGCTCGACACCGACGATCGTGACGTCCGTGATCGGGAAGTCCGTTCCCGCGAGGTGGTCGACGGCACGCTGCGCTTCGGAGTACGACTCGTACGAGCCGATCGGCCACCCACTGGGCATCGTCGGGAGCTGAGCCCGCCCCTGGGGCTCGGTGAACGTGGTCTGCTGCGTGAATGCCTGTGTCATTCCTTCTCACCTCTCTTGATCCGTACAACGTTCCGGGTGTGCGGATCTCCTCCCGTCCGGCGGGATTCACAGCATCTTCTCAGCCGGGCATCGCAGACAATCCGCCCAGGGATCAACTACGGTGTGCAATGGGTAACGAACCAGACCATTGGTCGAGTTGACCGTGTCGGGCCGACCCGGTAGGAAGAAGCCGCAAAGGTACCGCTTCGAACCTTTAGGTGAGGCTGATGGCGAACAGGCGCGGCATGCTCACGCTGGATCGGCTCCGGGAACTGGTCGAGGACGGCACCGTGGACACGGTGCTGGTGGCGATCACCGACATGCAGGGCAGGCTGCAGGGCAAGCGCTGCGCCGCCGAGTACTTCCTCAACGAGGTCGTCGAACACGCCACCGAAGCGTGCAACTACCTGCTCGCGGTCGACGTGGACATGAACACCGTCGACGGCTACGCGATGTCGTCCTGGGAGACCGGCTACGGCGACTTCGTCATGCGCCCCGACTTCGGCACGCTGCGCCTGCTTCCGTGGCAGGAGGGCACCGCGCTCGTCCTCGCCGACCTCGAACGGGTGGAAGGCGGCGCCGTGGCCCCGTCGCCCCGCCAGATCCTGCGCGGCCAGCTCGACCGGCTCGCCGCCCGTGGTCTCACCGCGTACGTCGGGACCGAACTGGAGTTCATCGTCTTCGACGACACCTTCGAGTCGGCCTGGGACAAGCGGTACCAGGACCTGCGCCCGGCCAACCAGTACAACGTCGACTACTCGATGCTCGGCACCGCGCGGATCGAGCCGCTGCTGCGCCGTATCCGCAACGAGATGGGCGGAGCGGGCCTGTACGTCGAGTCCGCCAAGGGCGAGTGCAACCCCGGCCAGCACGAGATCGCGTTCCGCTACGCCGACGCGCTGACCACCTGCGACAACCACAGCGTCTACAAGACCGGCTCCAAGGAGATCGCCGCGCAGGAGGGCAAGAGCCTCACGTTCATGGCGAAGTACAACGAACGCGAGGGCAACTCCTGTCACATCCACATCAGTCTGTGCTCCGCCGAGGGCGAGCCCGTCCTGGCGGGTGACGGGCCCGGCGGGTTTTCGCCGCTGATGGAGCACTTCCTCGCCGGCCAGCTCGCCGGGCTGCGTGAGCTGACCTACTTCTTCGCACCGAACATCAACTCCTACAAGCGTTTCGTCCCCGGAAGCTTCGCGCCGACGGCCGTCGCGTGGGGCACCGACAACCGCACGTGCGCGCTCCGCGTCGTCGGGCACGGAGACTCGCTGCGCACCGAGAACCGCGTCCCGGGCGGCGACGTGAACCCGTA
Organism: Amycolatopsis sp. NPDC057786; assembly: GCF_042797905.1. Classification (NCBI taxonomy): domain Bacteria; kingdom Bacillati; phylum Actinomycetota; class Actinomycetes; order Pseudonocardiales; family Pseudonocardiaceae; genus Amycolatopsis; species Amycolatopsis sp. NPDC057786. The sequence goes on along the minus strand of NZ_JBHVKW010000012.1, from coordinate 81,154 downwards.
CCTCGCGGTGGCCGCGCTGATCGCGGCCGGACTGCACGGCATCGAGAACGAACTGGAACTCGAACCGGAGTTCCAGGGCAACGCCTACGGTTCCGGCAAGCCGACCGTGCCGACGACTCTGCGGGAAGCCTCGGCGCTGCTGGACAAGAGCGAGCTCGCGAGGGCGGCGTTCGGGGACGAGGTCGTCGACCACTACCTGAACGCGGCGAAGGTCGAACTGACCGCGTACGACGCCGCCGTCACCGACTGGGAGAGGATTCGTGGCTTCGAACGTCTCTGAGCCCCTGATCGGGCTCACCTCCTATCTGGAGCCGGCGAAGTTCCTCGTCTGGGAGACCGAAGCCGCGCTGCTGCACCGGGTCTACGTCGACGGGATCGTCGCGGCGGGCGGCGTCCCGGTCCTGCTGCCGCCGGTGAGCGGAGCACACGATCGGCTGATCTCCGCCGTGGACGGGCTCGTGCTGGTCGGTGGCGCCGACGTCGACCCGGCGCGCTACGGCCAGGAGCAGCACGCGACGACGTACACGAGGCCGAACCGGGACGCCTTCGAGTTCGGCCTGCTGCGGTCCGCCTTGTCCGCCCGTAAGCCGGTGCTCGGTGTGTGCCGGGGGCTGCAGGTGCTCAGCGTCGCGCTGGGCGGCACGCTCGCGCAGCATCTGCCGGACACTTTGGACAGTGCGGATCACCAGCCCGCGCCGGGGACCTTCGGCACCACTACGGTGAGCCTTGCCGAGGGCAGCCGTGTCGCGTCGATCCTCGGCGCCGAGACCAAGGTGCCGTGCTACCACCATCAGGCGATCGACAAGCTCGGCGACGGGCTGGTCCCGGTCGGCTGGGCCGCCGACGGGACCATCGAGGCGGCCGAACTGCCCGGCGACGGGTTCGCCATCGGCGTCCAATGGCATCCCGAACAGAATCCCGACGACATCAGGCTTTTCGAGGCGCTGGTGAAAGCTGCGAAGGAGCACCCATGACCACGTTCGAGGTGATCAACCCCGCCACCGAAGAGGTGGTGAGGTCGGTCGAGCTGACCTCGGCCGAGGAGACCGACGCGGCGATCGCCCGCGCGCACGCGGCGTTCCCCGCGTGGCGCGCGGTGGCTCCGGGCGACCGGGCGCGGCTGCTGCGCCGGTTCGCCGACGCCGTCGACGCCGACATCGAGAACCTCGCCCAGCTGGAGGTCGCCAACGCCGGCCACACGATCGGCAACGCGCGCTGGGAAGCGGGCAACGTCCGCGACGTGCTGACGTACTACTCGGCTTCGCCCGAACGGCTGAGCGGCAAGCAGATCCCCGTGCCCGGCGGCGTGAACATGACGTTCCACGAGCCGCTCGGCGTGGTCGGGGTGATCGTGCCGTGGAACTTCCCGATGCCCATCGCGGGCTGGGGGTTCGCGCCCGCGCTCGCCGCCGGGAACACCGTCGTGCTCAAACCCGCCGAACTCACCCCGCTGACCGCGATCCGGCTCGGCGAACTCGCTCGTGAGTCGGGGATCCCCGAAGACGTCTTCCAGGTGCTTCCCGGCAAGGGAACGGTGGTGGGGCAGCGTTTCGTGGACCACCCGGCGGTGCGGAAGGTGGTGTTCACCGGCTCGACCGAGGTCGGCAAGCAGATCATGGCGGGCTGCGCCGCGCAGGTGAAGCGGGTGACGCTGGAACTCGGCGGCAAGAACGCGAACATCGTGTTCGCCGACGCCGACCTGGACAAGGCCGCGGCCACCGCGCCGTACGGCGTCTTCGACAACGCCGGGCAGGACTGCTGCGCGCGGTCGCTGATCCTGGTGCAGTCGAGCGTGTACGAAAAGTTCATGGAGCTGCTGGAACCCGCGGTGAACGGTGTCGTCGTGGGGGATCCGCGGCTGGAAGTGACCGAGATGGGGCCGCTGATCTCGGCGGGGCACCACGCGAAGGTGTCGTCCTATGTGGACGACGCTGCGCCGGTCGCCTTCCGGGGCAACGCGCCCGTCGGTCCCGGATACTGGTTCGCGCCGACCGTCGTCACCCCGCCGGACCTGCGACATCCGCTGGCGTCGGACGAGATCTTCGGCCCGGTCGTCGCCGTGGTCCCGTTCGACGGCGAGGCGGACGCGGTGACCATGGCCAACCACACCGAGTACGGGCTGTCCGGCTCGATCTGGACCCGCGACGTCGGCCGCGCCTTCCGCGTCGCGCGCGGCGTCGAAGCGGGGAACCTGTCGGTCAACTCGCATTCGTCCGTCCGGTATTGGACGCCGTTCGGTGGGTTCAAGCAGTCCGGGCTGGGCCGGGAACTCGGCCCGGACGCCGTCGACGCCTTCACCGAGACCAAGAATGTCTTCATCAGCACGGAGGGTTAAATGGTTCAGCGTTTCGAAGGCCGCGTCGCGGTCATCACCGGCGGGAGCAGCGGCATCGGTCTCGCCACCGCGCGGCGGCTGGCGAGCGAGGGCGCGAAGGTCGTCATCGGCGACATCTCCGCCGACGCGGGCAAAGCCGCGGCCGACGAGGTCGGCGGTCTGTTCGTGCAGGCCGACGTCACCGACGCCGAGCAGGTCGAGGCCCTGTTCCAGACCACTGTGGACACTTTCGGCTCGGTCGACGTCGCGTTCAACAACGCGGGTATCTCCCCGCCAGAGGACGACTCGATCCTCACCACGGGCATCGACGCGTGGGAGAAGGTGCAGAAGGTCAACCTGACGTCGGTGTACCTGTGCTGCAAGGCGGTACTGCCGCATATGCAGCGGCAGGGCAAGGGCTCGATCATCAACACGGCGTCGTTCGTCGCGGTGATGGGCGCCGCGACGTCGCAGATCTCCTACACCGCGTCCAAGGGCGGGGTGCTGGCGATGAGCCGGGAGCTGGGCGTGCAGTTCGCGCGGGAGAACATCCGGGTGAACGCGCTGTGCCCGGGACCGGTGAACACGCCGCTGCTGAAGGAACTGTTCGCGAAGGACCCCGAGCGGGCGGCGCGGCGGCTGGTGCACGTGCCGGTCGGGCGGTTCGCGGAGCCGGAGGAGATCGCGGCGGCCGTCGCGTTCCTGGCGAGCGACGACGCCTCGTTCATCACGGCTTCGCAGTTCCTGGTGGACGGCGGGATCTCGGGCGCCTACGTCACCCCGCTCTGACCCCGCGCGTTCAGTCCTCTAAATGCGCTGAAGTACATGATGGCCCCCTTCCTTGCGCCTAGGTACAGGAAGGGGGCCTTCATGTACTCGGGCCGGCCCGGCCGTCGCGCTCGGTCCGGGAGCCGAAGGACGCTTTCCCCGCGTCTCGTGCGGTGAAGGGCCCTTTCGCCTCGCGTGGCCAGCCCCCCGTCACTCGTCCCGGTGGCTGGGATGGCGGGCCGCTGACCTGCGCTGTAGTCCTGAGACGCGGGATCGCCCGGTCCCGCGATCCGAACAGCGCGGGAGGCCCGAAGAATGACCCGGCAGATGAGCACCGCCATGCGTGACTGCATCGATCTGTGCAACGAGTGCCACGTCCGGTGCGAGGAGATGATGACGCGCTGCATGGAGCTGGGCGGCGCGAAGCTCGGGATGATGATGGTGACCTGCGCGGACATGTCCCGCATGTCCGCCGACATGATGATGCGCTGCTCCGCCATGGTCGCCGACCTCGAGATGATGCGCATGTGCGCGAAGATGTGCGGCCTCGCCTCCCAGATGATGCGCATGTGCGCCGACGAGTGCGCCAGGACCGGTGACGCCGAGCTCGCCGACGCCGCCGACATGATGATGCGGTGCGCCGAGCTCTGCGGCACCATCACCGCCGAGATGATGATGGAGAACGCGTAACTCGCGTGATCGGGGCCGTCACTCGCGTGATCGGAGGCGTAACTCAAGAGTTCCGTCTCCGATCACGCGAGTCACGACTTGAAGCACGTGAGTGACGGCTCTGGACACGCAAGTGACGTGCTCGGCTGGAAGTAGACGCGCGTTGAACACGCCAGGTACGGTATGCGCACAACTTCAGACAGGGCCGTCGAGCTGGAGCGGGAGAGCCCCCACGAACGTGGTGGGGCACCGAAGGAGCAAACTCCCCGGAATCTCTCAGGTACCCACTACCGCTTCACGCGAGGCCACTCTGGAAAGCAGGCGCGCAAGTGCGTCTCACCCAAGGTGAAAGCCACCCCGTTCACGGGTGGTGAAACTCTCAGGTGCCATGACAGAGGGGGAGTTCCCAGCGCACCGGTCTATCCGGCGCCTGACCCAAGGAGCTCCCTTGACCAGTACGTCCTTCGACGACCGGCACATCGGCCCCTCGGAGTCCGAGCAGGCCAAGATGCTCGCCGAGGTCGGCTACGGCAGTCTCGATGCCCTGGTGCAGGCCGCCGTGCCGTCCGCGATCCGGGTCACCCGCGACCTCGAACTTCCCCCCGCGGCGTCCGAAGAGGACGCCATCGCCGAGCTTCGCGCGCTCGCCGCGCTCAACAAGCCGATGACGCAGATGATCGGTCTCGGCTTCCACGACACGGTCACCCCCGCGGTCATCCGCCGCAACGTGCTGGAGAACCCGGCCTGGTACACGGCGTACACGCCGTATCAGCCGGAGATCTCGCAGGGCCGTCTCGAAGCCCTCCTCAACTTCCAGACCATGGTCTCCGAGCTGGCCGGTCTCGCCACCGCGAACGCCTCGCTGCTCGACGAGTCCACCGCGGTCGCCGAGGCCGTCATGCTGATGCGCCGCGCGTCGAAGGCGAAGTCCAACAAGGTCGTCCTCGACGCCGAGTGCCTGCCGCAGACCATCGCCGTCGTCCGCACCCGCTGCGAAGCCATGGGCGTCGAGGTCGAGGTCCGCGACCTGCTCACCGGCCTGCCGGAGGAGTTCTTCGGCGTCGTCGTCCAGTACCCGGGCGCTTCCGGCGTGCTGCGCGGCGCGGGCTTCTACTCCGCCATCTCCGAGACCGCGAAGGCCGCCGGCGCGCTGTACACCGTCGCCGCCGACCTCCTCGCCCTCACCCTGATCACCGCGCCGGGTGAGTTCGGCGCCGACATCGCCGCCGGTTCCACCCAGCGCTTCGGCGTCCCGCTCGGTTACGGCGGCCCGCACGCCGGGTACATGGCCGTCCGCGCCGGGCTCGAGCGCTCGCTGCCGGGCCGCCTGGTCGGGGTCTCGGTCGACGCCGACGGCAACCCCGCGTACCGCCTCGCCTTGCAGACGCGTGAGCAGCACATCCGCCGTGAGAAGGCGACCTCCAACATCTGCACCGCGCAGGTCCTGCCCGCCGTGCTCGCCGCGATGTACGCGGTCTACCACGGTCCGGACGGCCTCAAGCGCATCGCGACCCGCGTCCACGGGCTCGCCGCGGGACTGGCCGACGCCCTCCGCGCGGCGGGCGTCGAGGTCGTCCACGAGGGCTTCTTCGACACCGTCCTCGCCCGCATGCCCGGGCAGGCCGAAGCGGTCGTCGCGGTCGCGCGCGAGAACGGGATCAACCTCGGCCCGGTCGACGCCGACCACGTCCGCATCGCCGTCGACGAGGTCACCACGCCCGCGATCATCGCCAAGGTGCTCAACGCGTTCGGCATCGACACCGCGGCCGCCGACGCCCACGCGCTGCCCGCCGGCCTCGGCCGCGAGAGCGAGTACCTCACCCACGAGGTCTTCCACTCCCACCGCTCCGAGACCGCGATGCTGCGCTACCTGCGCAGCCTGTCCGACCTCGACTACGCGCTCGACCGCGGCATGATCCCGCTCGGCTCCTGCACGATGAAGCTCAACGCCACCACCGAGATGGAGCCGATCAGCTGGCGCGAGTTCGCGGGGATCCACCCGTTCGCGCCTGCCGACCAGGCCGAGGGCTACCACACGCTGGTCGAGCAGCTGTCGAGCTGGCTGGCCGAGGTCACCGGCTACGACAAGGTGTCGCTGCAGCCGAACGCGGGCAGCCAGGGCGAGCTCGCCGGCCTGCTCGCGATCCGCGCGTACCACCACGCGAACGGGCAGGCCGAACGCGAGGTCTGCCTGATCCCGTCGTCCGCCCACGGCACGAACGCCGCCTCCGCGGTCATGGCCGGGATGCGCGTCGTCGTGGTGAAGTGCACCGCCGAGGGCAACGTCGACCTCGACGACCTGCGCGCCAAGGTCGAGGCCCACCGCGACACGCTGTCCGCGATCATGGTCACGTACCCGTCCACGCACGGCGTGTACGAGCACGGCATCGACGAGCTGGCCAAGATCGTCCACGACGCGGGCGGCCAGGTCTACGTCGACGGCGCGAACCTCAACGCGCTGCTCGGGCTCGCCAAGCCGGGTGAGTTCGGCGGCGACGTCTCGCACCTCAACCTGCACAAGACCTTCTGCATCCCGCACGGTGGCGGCGGCCCCGGCGTCGGCCCGGTCGCGGTCCGCGCGCACCTCGCGCCGTACCTGCCGAACCACCCGATGCTGGAGAAGGCCGGCCCCGAAACCGGGGTCGGCCCGATCAGCGCCGCCCCGTACGGTTCGGCGTCGATCCTGCCGATCTCGTGGGCGTACGTCCGCATGATGGGCGCGGGCGGGCTCACCGCCGCGACGCAGGTCGCGGTCCTCGCGGCGAACTACGTGGCCAAGCGCCTCAACCAGCACTACCCGGTGCTCTACACCGGCCAGGACGGCCTGGTCGCGCACGAGTGCATCCTCGACCTGCGGGGGCTCACCAAGGAGACCGGCGTCAGCGTCGACGACGTCGCGAAGCGCCTGATCGACTACGGCTTCCACGCGCCGACCATGTCGTTCCCGGTCGCGGGCACGCTGATGGTCGAGCCGACCGAATCCGAGGACCTCGGTGAGATCGACCGCTTCATCGCGGCGATGATCGCCATCCGCGCGGAGATCGACGCCGTCGCGCAGGGCAAGTGGGCCGCGGACAACAGCCCGCTGCGCAACGCCCCGCACACCGCCGAAACCCTGGTCGGTGACTGGGACCTGCCGTACGACCGCGAACTGGCGGTGTACCCCGCCGGGGTGAATCGCAAGGCCAAGTACTGGCCTCCGGTGCGCCGCATCGACGGTGCGCGCGGGGACCGTAACCTCGTCTGCTCCTGCCCGCCGCTCAACGCCTACGAGAACTGAGGCACTTGATGTCGAAAGAGACGTCCCTGCACGGAGTCCACAAAGGACTGGGTGCGCTGTTCACCGATTTCGCGGGCTGGTCGATGCCGATCCGCTATTCCAGCGAGCTGGCGGAGCACAAGGCGGTCCGCGAGGCCGCGGGCCTGTTCGACCTCTCCCACATGGCCGAGATCGAGGTGACCGGCCCGCAGGCGGCCGACACCCTCGACTTCGCGCTGGTCGGCAACCTGTCCGGGGTCAAGCCGGGCCGGGCGCGCTACACGATGATCTGCGACGAGAACGGCGGTGTGCTGGACGACCTGGTCGTCTATCGCCTCGCCGACGAGAAGTTCCTGGTCGTGGCCAACGCGGGCAACGCCGACGTGGTCGCGCAGGCGCTGGCCGAGCGGGTCTCCGGGTTCGACGCGGTCGTCGAGAACAAGTCCGAGGACGTCGCGCTGATCGCCGTCCAGGGCCCGAAGGCCGTCGAGATCCTCAGCGCCGTCACCGACGCCGACCTCGGCGCGCTCAAGTACTACGCGAGCGTCCCGGCCGTCGTGAAGGGGCACGACGTCCTGCTCGCCCGCACCGGCTACACCGGCGAGGACGGCTTCGAGCTGTACGTCCCGGCCAGTGAGGCTCCCGCCGTCTGGCGCATCCTGACCGACGCCGGAGAGCCGCACGGCCTGCTCCCGGCCGGTCTCGCCTGCCGCGACACGCTGCGTCTCGAAGCCGGAATGCCGTTGTACGGCAACGAACTCAGCCTCCAGCTGAGCCCGTTCGAGGCCGGTCTCGGCCGCGTGGTCAAGTTCGAGAAGCCGGGCGACTTCGTCGGCAGGGCCGCGCTCGAAGAGCTGTCCAAAAAGGATGTTCCCCGCGTGCGTGTGGGGCTCAAGGGCTCCGGCCGCCGCGCGCCGCGTCACGGCTACACCGTCCTGGCGGGCGAGACCGAGATCGGCGAGGTCACCAGCGGTGCCCTCTCGCCGACACTGGGTTACCCGATCGCCATGGCCTATGTGGACCGGGAACACTCCGAGCCCGGCACCGAGCTTTCCGTCGACATCCGGGGTCGTATCGAGCCCGTCGAGGTCGTCGCCCTGCCCTTCTACTCCCGCGCCTGAAAGGCCCCTGAACACCATGAGCATCCCCCAGGACCTGAAGTACACGAAGGAACACGAGTGGCTGAACGTCGCCGACGGCGTCGCCACCGTGGGCATCACCGCCTTCGCCGCCGAGTCGCTCGGTGACATCGTGTTCGTCCAGCTCCCCTCGGTCGGCGACACCGTCACCGCGGGCGAGGTGTTCGGCGAGGTCGAGTCGACCAAGTCGGTCAGCGAGCTGTACGCACCCGTGGACGGCGAGGTCGTCGAGGTGAACGAGGCCACAACGGACACCCCCGAGCTCATCAACTCGGACCCGTACGCCGAAGGATGGCTCCTGAAGGTGCGTCTGTCCGGCGACGTGCCCGCCCTGCTCGACGCCCAGGCTTACGCCGTCCTGACCCAGGAGAACTGAGATGTTCAACGCTGCCCTGTCCGAAGTGGACCCCGAGGTCGCCACCGCCGTCGCGGCCGAGCTCGACCGGCAGCAGTCGACCCTGGAGATGATCGCCTCGGAGAACTTCGCCCCGGTGGGCGTGCTGGAGGCGCAGGGTTCGGTGCTGACCAACAAGTACGCCGAGGGCTACCCCGGCCGCCGCTACTACGGCGGCTGCGAGCACGTCGACGTCATCGAGCAGCTGGCGATCGACCGCGCGAAGGCCCTGTTCGGCGCCGAGCACGCCAACGTCCAGCCGCATTCGGGCGCGCAGGCCAACGCCGCCGCCATGGTCGCGGTGCTCAACCCCGGCGACACCATCCTCGGTCTCGACCTCGCGCACGGCGGGCACCTGACCCACGGGATGAAGATCAACTTCTCGGGCAAGCTCTACAACGTCGTCGCCTACCACGTCGACAAGGAGACCGGGATCGTCGACGTCGAGGAGATCGAGCGCCTCGCCAAGGAGCACAAGCCGAAGCTGATCATCGCCGGCTGGTCGGCGTACCCGCGTCAGCTCGACTTCGCCGAGTTCCGCCGCATCGCCGACGAGGTCGGCGCGAAGGTCATGGTCGACATGGCGCACTTCGCCGGTCTCGTCGCCGCGGGCCTGCACCCGAGCCCGGTGCCGTACGCGGACATCGTCACCACGACCACGCACAAGACCCTCGGCGGCCCGCGCGGCGGCATCATCCTGTCCCGCCAGGAACTCGCCAAGAAGATCAACTCTGCGGTGTTCCCCGGTCAGCAGGGCGGTCCGCTGGAGCACGTCATCGCCGCCAAGGCCGTCGCGCTCAAGATCGCCGCGAGCGAGGAGTTCCGCGAGCGCCAGCAGCGGGTGCTCGAAGGCGCGAAGATCCTGGCCGACCGCCTTTCGCGCACGGACTGCACCGAAGCCGGTGTCCGCGTGCTGACCGGCGGTACCGACGTGCACCTGGTGCTCGTCGATCTGGTCAACTCCACTTTGGACGGTCAGCAGGCCGAGGACCGGCTGCACTCGGTCGGCATCACGGTCAACCGCAACGCCGTTCCGTTCGACCCGCGTCCGCCGATGGTCACCTCCGGCCTGCGGATCGGCACCCCGGCGCTCGCGACCCGCGGCTTCGGCGCCGAGGACTTCGCCGAGGTCGCCGACATCATCGCCGAGGCGCTGCGCCCGGACTTCGACGAGGACCTGCGCCAGTCGCTGTCCGCCCGTGTCGAGCTGCTGGCCAAGAAGCACCCGCTGTACGCGGACCTCAACCGATGAGCGCGCTCCCCGAGGGGCGCAAACTTCTCCGGCTGGAAGTCCGCAACGCGCAAACCCCGATCGAGAAGAAGCCGTCGTGGATCAAGACACGGGCACGCATGGGTCCGGAGTTCACGGAGCTCAAGGGCCTGGTCAAGCGTGAAGGCCTCCACACCGTGTGTGAGGAAGCCGGCTGTCCCAACATCTACGAATGCTGGGAGGACCGTGAGGCGACGTTCCTGATCGGTGGGGACCAGTGCACGCGGCGTTGCGACTTCTGTCAGATCGATACGGGCAAGCCTGCGGCGTTGGATCGCACCGAGCCGCGCAAGGTGGCGGAGTCGGTGCAGGCCATGGGTTTGCGGTATTCGACGGTGACCGGTGTCGCGCGTGACGATCTGGAAGACGGTGGCGCGTGGCTGTACGCGGAGACGGTGCGTCAGATTCACGCGCTGAATCCGGGTACGGGTGTCGAGCTGCTGATCCCGGATTTCAACGCCGACCCCGACCAGCTGGCCGAAGTCTTCGGCTCCCGCCCCGAGGTGCTGGCGCACAACGTGGAGACGGTGCCGCGGATCTTCAAGCGGATCCGGCCTGGTTTCCGGTACGCGCGGTCGCTGGAGGTCATCACGAACGCTCGTGAGGCGGGTCTGGTGACGAAGTCGAACCTGATCCTGGGCATGGGCGAGACCCCGGAAGAGGTCGCGCCCGCGATGAAGGACCTGGTCGACGCGGGCTGCGAAATCCTCACGATCACCCAGTACCTGCGGCCGTCGCCGAGGCATCATCCGGTGGATCGGTGGGTGAAGCCGGAGGAGTTCGTCGAGCACTCGAACGCCGCCGAGGCGATGGGCTTCGCTGGTGTGATGGCCGGGCCGCTCGTACGCTCGTCGTATCGGGCCGGTCGCCTGTTCGCGCAGACGAAGGCCCACCGCGGCGAAGAGCTGTCGGAGAACTTGGCCCATCTCGCCGCCGAAGGGCCCGCGGCCCAAGAAGCCAGCTCACTGCTGGCCAGATAGGAAGGAGGGCAGATCAATGGCGATCAGCGTCTTCGACCTGTTTTCGATCGGCATCGGCCCCTCCAGCTCCCATACGGTGGGCCCGATGCGCGCCGCACTGACCTTTGTGGACGGTCTGGCCGCCGACGGCGACCTGACGGCCACGACGCGCGTCCAGAGCGAGCTTTTCGGTTCGCTGGGCGCGACCGGGTTCGGCCACGGCAGTGACAAGGCCGTGCTGCTCGGGCTGTCGGGGGAGCGTCCGGAGGACATCGACACCGACACGGTGCCCGGCAAGATCGCGGAGATCCGCGAATCCTGCCTGCTGAAGCTGCGCGGTGAGCACGAGATCGTGTTCACCGAGGACAGCGATCTGACCATGCACCGGCGGAAGTCCTTGCCGGCGCACCCGAACGGGATGATCTTCCGTGCCTTCGACGCCGATGGGAAGGTGCTGCGCGAGCGGACCTACTACTCGGTCGGCGGCGGGTTCGTGCGCGATGAGTCCTACGAGACCGACACTGTCGTCGTCGAGGACTCGACGCGGCTGGAGTTCCCGTTCCGTACCGGCGCGGATCTGCTGAAGCACTGCGAGGACACCGGGCTGCCGATCAGCGAGATCATGCTGCGCAACGAGCTTTCGTGGCGCACGCGTGAGGAAGTTCGCGAAGGGCTGCTGGAGATCTGGCAGGTCATGGCGGAATGCGTGCGCAACGGGTGCGAGCACGAGGGTGTTCTGCCGGGCGGGCTGAAAGTGCCGCGCCGCGCGAAGGCGTTGCACGAGAAGCTGCTCGCCGAGGACGGCGTCGGCGACCCGCTGTACGCGATGGACTGGGTGAGCCTGTACGCGCTGGCGGTCAACGAGGAGAACGCCGCAGGCGGCCGCGTCGTCACCGCGCCGACCAACGGCGCGGCGGGGATCATCCCGGCCGTTCTGCACTACTACCAGCGGTTCATCCGTGGCTCGTCGGACGACGGCATCGTGACGTTCATGCTCACCGCGGGCGCGATCGGCTCGATCCTCAAGCAGACGGGCTCGATCTCGGGTGCCGAGGTCGGCTGCCAGGGTGAGGTCGGTTCGGCCAGCGCCATGGCCGCCGCCGGACTCACCGAGGTCCTCGGTGGTTCACCCGCGCAGGTGGAGAACGCCGCCGAGATCGGCGTCGAGCACCACCTGGGGCTGACCTGCGACCCGGTCGGCGGGCTGGTGCAGATCCCGTGCATCGAGCGCAACGCCGTCGGCGCGTCGAAGGCGATCCACGCCGCGCGGATGGCGATGCGCGGCGACGGTTCGCACATCGTGACGCTGGACAAGGCGATCAAGACGATGCGTGAGACCGGCGCCGACATGAGCGTGAAGTACAAGGAGACCTCGCGCGGCGGCCTCGCCGTGAATGTCATCGAATGCTGACCCCTCGCCTTTAGTCCTCGCGATGCGGTAGTTGCACACGCAAGTACCGCATCCCGAGGACGAATTGCGGGCCGCCTAAACTCGAAGAGTGGAGTCGAGCACGGTCGCGAACGCGGGTGACGCGCTGTTCCGCCCGGTGCGCGCGGGCAACGCCTTCGAGGAGACCGTCGAAAGGCTGCTCCAGGCCATCCGGCTGGGCGTGGTGGGCGCGGGGGAGCGGCTGCCTTCGGAACGCGAACTCGCCGAGCGGCTCGGGGTCAGCCGGGTGACGCTGCGTGAGGCCATCCGCGCGCTGTCCGACGCGGGGTACGTCGAGTCGCGGCGCGGGCGGTACGGCGGCACATTCGTCAACGACGTCCTGCCCGACCCGCCCGCCGCAGAGGGACGCAAGGTCGACAACGCCACCCTGGAGGACGCGCTCGGCCTGCGGCACGTCCTGGAGACCGGCGCCGCCGAGATGGCGGCCTCGCGTTCGCTCAGCCCGGCCGACCGCCAGCATCTGACCAGCACACTCGCCGAGGCCGCGGCGGCCGACGTCGGCGACTACCGCCGCAAGGACTCGCGGCTGCACCTGGCGATCGCCGAGGTCACCGCGTCCGGATCGCTCACCACGGCGATGGCCGACGCGCGGATGCGGGTCAACCAGCTGCTCGACATGATCCCGCTGCTCGAACCGAATCTGGAGCACTCCAACGCCCAGCACGAGGCGATCGTCGACGCGATCCTCGCCGGGGACTCCGAAGCGGCCCGCCGGGCGATGACGGAGCACGTCGAAGGGACCGCTTCGCTGCTTCGCGCGTTCCTCGCCTGACCGGCCCGCATTTCGTCCTCTGAATGCGGTGGTTCGTGATGCCAACTACCGCATTCAGAGGACGAAATGCGGGGGCCGGACGCGATTCGGTGATTTTCCCACAACCTTTTCACTCGTTCGGGCGTCTAACCTGGCGTGGAGAACCCGGATGAGGCAGACGCACCCGAGTCGGAGACCACGGCCACTCCCGAGCCGAAGGGCAAGAAGCGCAGGTGGCGACGGATCGCCGCCTGGACGCTCGGCCTGCTCGTCGGCATCCCCGTCGTCGCGTTCGGGCTCGCGTACCTCCTGCTCGACGTCCGCAGCCCGCAAGAGGTCCTCGCCGACCTCGACAAGACCGTCGTCCTGCAGAACGCCGACGGTTCCGAACTGCTCAAGGTGGTCCCGCCCGGCGGCGACCGGCTGTTCGTGCCGTACGACACCGTCCCCGCGAAACTGCGCGACGCGATCGTCGCGACCGAGGACCCGACCTTCTGGGACAACGAGGGCTTCGACCTCACCGGGCTCGGCCGCGCGCTGGTGACCGGCGTCGGCGGCGGTTCGGGGATCACCCAGCAGTACATCAAGAAGTCCACCGGCAACGAGGACGCCACCCTCACCCGCAAGTTCTCCGAGCTGGTGCTCGCCACGAAGATCACCCAGCAGCAGACCAAGAAGGAGATCTTCGAGAGTTACGTCAACATCATCTCGTTCGGCCGCGGCACCTACGGCCCGGCGTCGGCGATGAACGCCTACTTCGGCCGCAAGCTCGACGACTCGATGACCTGGAGCGAGGCGGCGTTCCTCGCGGGCATGATCCAGTCACCCTCGGTGCACGATCCGTACGCCTCCAGCCACGAGCACGCGAGGAAACGCTGGTCCTACGTGGTGAACAAACTGGTCTCGCGCGGCTACGTGAGCCAGGCCGAAGCGGTCGCCATGACCTATCCGGAGGACGCGATCCAGGCGCCGTCGGAGACCAGGGCCGGTCGCGTGACCTACGAGCAGTACCACATCAAGCAGCAGGTCCTCGCGGAACTGGAACAGGTCGGCTACCCGCTCGACCGGCTCCGCGGCGGCGCGATGAAGGTCGAGACGACCATTGATCCGCGAGCGCAGGCCGAAGCCGAGAAAGCGGTCAAGGAGCGGTTGAAGGGGCAGCCGGAGCACTTCCGCGCGTCGCTGGTCGCCGTCGAACCCGGGACCGGCGCCATCCGCGCCTACAACGGCGGTGGCTGGAGCGTGCACGACTACGCCGGCACCCCGTACGGCACCGGCTCCGCCTTCCAGCCGTTCATCCTCGCCGCCGGTCTCGAACGGGGCGTCGGCGTGGACGAACCGCTCAAGGCGCCCGCGGAGGTCGACTTCCTCGGCGAAAACTTCACATTCGAGGATCAGTGCGGTGAAGCCGGGAAGTGCACGCTGCGCGAGGCGATGGGACGGGGAGCGCAGGGTCCGTTCGTCGACCTGGCGAAGAAACTCGGCGCGGAAGCGGTCCGCGAAGGCGCCCGCGCGGCGGGGATCCCCGAGGCCGTCGACGGCGTGGTGACGTTGCGGGAGAAGGACGGTTTCCTGATCGGCCCGGGGATCGCGGTCGGCCGGTATCCCTTGCGCCCCAGCGACATGGCCGGCGCCTACGCGACCTTCGCCGCCGACGGCCTGCGCGCCACCCCGCATCTGGTGTCGAAGATCCGGGACGAGAACGGCGAAATCGTGTGGGAACGGCCGTCGGACAGGGCGCCCGCGTTCGAGGACGACGAGGCGCTGAGCCGCCGGATCGCGGGCACGATGAACCAGGTGCTCGCCACCGGGCTGAAGGACCGCCCGGCGGCACTGAAGACCGGCGAGTTCCAGTACAACGAGACGGACGACAACGCCGGCGGCTGGGCGGTCGGGTACACGCCGCAACTCGCGACCGCGGTCTGGGTCGGCGCCGACGAGCCGCGCCGGATGCGGGACGCCGCCGGGGAGAAACTGACCGGCCGGACCATCCCGGCCGACCTGTGGCAGCGCTTCATGAACGGCGTGCACCAGGGGATGCCGGTGCGGTGGCCGGAGGGCTCGGGCCCGCGGCCGGTCACGACGGCGCCGCGGTGATCCCCGCGTGATTGAAGGCGTAACTCGCGTGATCAGGGACGTAACTCGCGTGATTGGAGACCGCACACCCGAGTTACGCCTTCAATCACGTGAGGTCTGCGTCTGATCACGCGGGAGTCGTCAGGGCTTCACGAGCACGACGGTGAGTCCGTCGTAGCCCTTGCTTCCGACCGTCTGGATCGCCGTCGCGTCGACGCGGGGTTCGGCGGCGATCATCTCGTGCAGCCGCCTGATCCCCTGGACGTTCGGGTCTTCGCTGGCGGCGTCGGTCACCGCGCCACCGCGGACGACGTTGTCGACCACGATCACGCCGCCGGGCCGGACGAGCTTCAGCGACGCTTCGAAATAGGCCGGGTTGTTGACCTTGTCGGCGTCGATGAACGCCAGATCGATCGGGCCCTCGACCGACGGCAGCAGGTCCAGTGCCTTGCCGACGCGGACGTCGACCAGCTCGCCGAGCCCGGCCGCTTCGATGTTGCCACGCGCGACCTCGGCGTGCTTCGGGTCGAATTCGAGGGTGACCAGCCTGCCTTGCGGCGGCAGGGCACGGGCGAGCCAGATCGTGCTGTACCCGCCGAGCGTGCCGATCTCCAGGATGGAACGGGCGCCGATCATCCTCGCCAGCAGGTTGAGCAGCTTTCCCTGATTCGGCGCGACGGCGATCGACGGCAGCCCGGCCCGATCCGACGCCTCACGCGCGCCTTCGAGGGCGGGATCGGACGGGATGAGCACCCCGGACAAGTAGTCGTCCACTTCGGACCACAGTTGCTGTGACATGGCACCTCCGCCGCCAACCTACTCCGAGTTGATCACGCGGCGCGGCGACCGGCCTTCGGGATCACCAGCGGGGTCCCGGTTTCGGGGCACGGCATGACCCGGCAGGGCAGCTCGAAGATCTTCTCGACGTTGGCCGCGGTCACGACCTCTTCGGGCGAGCCGGTCGCCAAGACCTCTCCGCCGCGCATCGCGATCATGTGCGTCGCGTAGCGGGCGGCGTGGTTGAGGTCGTGCAGCACCGCGACCAGCGTGCGGCCCTGTTCCTGGTGCAGCTGCGCGCACAGGTCGAGGATGTCCATCTGGTGCGCGATGTCCAGGTAGGTCGTCGGCTCGTCGAGCAGCAGGAGATCGGTCTCCTGCGCGAGGGCCATCGCCATCCACACGCGCTGCCGCTGACCGCCGGACAGTTCGTCGACCAGCCGCTCGGCGAGGTCGTCGACCCCGGTGGCGCGCATGGACTCCGCGACCACGGTGGCGTCCTCGCGGGACCACTGGCGCAGCAGGCGCTGGTGCGGGTACCGGCCCCTCGCGACGAGGTCCGCGACGGTGATGCCGTCGGGCGCGATCGAGCTCTGCGGAAGCAGGCCGAGCCGCCGGGCGACCTCCTTGGCGGGAAACGAGCTGATCACCTGTCCGTCGAGGAACACCGAACCCTGGCGGGGTTTGAGCATCCGCGCGAGCGCGCGCAGCAGGGTCGTCTTGCCGCAGGCGTTCGGGCCGACGATGACGGTGAACGACCGGTCGGGGATGACGACCCCGAGGTCTTCGGCCACGGTCCGGCCGTCGTAGGCGAGCGTCAGCGCGTCCGCGTGCAGGCGGGACGTCGTGCTCTGCTCGGTGAGGGTTTCCACGGTCTCCACGCAGGTTAGGCTAACCTAGGAGTCCGCCGTTGTGGTGTTCCGTAGGTCGCAGTCGGCTCACGACGCTCGTCGATGGCATCATCCGCAGTGCAATCCCGCGAGCGGTCTCGGTGCGATCGAAGGACCATCATGGAGGACTACCGGATAGTCGCGGACGAGATCTCCGCCGACGTCGAGGCGGGACGGCTCCGCCCCGGCGACCGGCTGCCCCCGCAGCGGCGGTTCGCCCGCGAACGCGGGATCGCGAACTCGACCGCCGCCAGGGTCTACGGCGAACTCGTCCGGAGAGGTGTCGTGGTCGGCGAGGTCGGCCGGGGCACGTTCGTCCGCGCCGGAAGGCCGCCGCTGGAGACCGCCCTCGCCGAACCCGGTGGCGCGACGGTCGATCTCGAACTCAACTTCGCCGTCCTCCCGGAGCAGTCGGCGCTGGTCGGAAAGGCGCTGGAGCCGTTGCTGCGCGAAGACGTCCTGACGGCGGCGCTGCGGCCGGGAAGCGTCTCCGGCTCGAAGCAGGCGCGTGACGCTGTCGCCGGGCTGCTCGCGAAGGACGGCTGGACGCCGGAGATCCTCTTCGCCGGAAGCGGCCGCCAGGCCATCGCGGCCGCCATCGCCGCCTTCGTGCCGATGGGAGAACGTCTCGCCGTCGAAGCCATCACGTACCCCGTGGTCAAGGCGCTCGCCGGACGGCTCGGTGTCCAGCTGGTGCCCATCGAGACCGACGACATGGGGCTCATTCCCGAGGCACTCGAAGCCGCGTCCGTCCGCGCGCTGTACGTCCAGCCGACGCTGCACAACCCACTTGGGTCCACAATGGACGAAGCGCGGCGCGTCGAGCTGGCCGAAACCGTGCGCCGGATGGACATCCCGGTGATCGAGGACGGTATCTACACCTTCCTCCGGCCCGAGGTCCGTCCGTTCGCGGCGTACGCGCCGGAACGCACGGTGTTCACCGACAGCATGTCCAAACGGCTCGCCCCGGGGCTGACCACCGGCTTCCTCGCCGTCCCGGCGGAATGGAGGGAACGGCTGGCCGCGTCCGTGCGCTCGGGCGGCTGGGTCGCGCCCCGGTTCGCCGTCGAAGCCGCCACCCGGTGGATCACCGGCGGGACACTGGAAACCGTCGAGCGGGCGAAGCGGCTCGACGCCGCGGAACGCCAGCGGGTGACGGCGGCGCGGCTGGCCGGGTTCACCCTGCGCGCCGATCCGCGGGCGTACCACTGCTGGTGGGAACTCCCCGAACACTGGCGCGCCGAAACCTTCGTCGCCGCGGCCGCGCGACGCGGGATCGCGGTCACCCCGGCGGCCGCGTTCGCCGTCGTCCCCGGCCACGCGCCGAACGCGATCCGCCTCGCCGTCTCGTCGCCGCCGCTCGAGACGCTCGGGGCCGCTTTGGACGTCCTCGCCGGACTCGCTTCCGGTCGTCCCGAGGACGCCGGCGTCGACTGACCCCCGCGTTCAGAGGACCAAACGCGTCAGGGGCGCCGCGCCCACTTGCCGATGAAGCTGCCGCAGGTGACGGTCTGCCCGGTGAGCCGCGAGCGCAGCGCGTTCTCCAGCCCGAGGTAGTCGAAGATCGGCGCGTCCCCGGCGACCTCGGCGGGCACCGGCCCGCCCTTGGCCAGCGCGGGCATGCTCACGGTCTGGAACAGCACCAGGTAGTCGCCTTCGCGGTTGAGGAGGTCGGCCGTCGCGAGCATGCGCTCCGGAGCGTCGGCGACGATCTCCAGCGGCAGCGGCCATTCCAGCGGGAACGGGTTGCGCAGGCCGAAGGCGGGATAGGCGAACGGGTTGTCCGGCAGGACGGCCGTGCGCCCCGCGGGGAAGCGCGTGACACAGTCCTGGATCTGCGAGATGTAGGTGAAGGTGCCCGGATTCGTCCGGATCCCGCGCATCGACGGCGTCACCTTGCCGAGGTCGCCCGTCAGCTTCTCGTGAGCCATGTCGAGGTACGCGGCCTCGTCGTGGTGCGCGACCACGGCCCAGCCCGACGCCAGCACCGCGACCAGGCCCATCGCGGTGGCGCCCGCCAGCCTCGACCGGCGGGACGGCTCGGGCAGCGGTGGCAGCGCTTCCGCGAGCAGCAGGATCGCCGTCAGCGCCAGCGTTCCGGTGAACAGCGTCGGCGTGTCGTTCCCCCAGGACAGGCTGGTCATGAAGCCGGTCGCGAAGACCAGCGCGCCCATACGCGGGAACCGCCGCGTCGCCGCCCAGTTCACCAGGAGGGCGACACCGAGGATCCACCAGAGCACGTCCGCCCAGCGAGACGCGCCGGTGAAGTGCCCGTCGACGACGGTGCCGACCACCACCGCCACACCCGCCAGGAGAAACAGCCGCGCGAGGACCGCCCCGGCGAAGCCCGCACGGTCGCGGAAGACCCCGAGCAGGGCCAGGAACACCCCGGCGATCACGAAGAAGGTCAAGCCCCGCACCGGCGGCCGCAGCAGGGACGCGGGATTTTCGAGCCACAGCCCGAGAAGCCGCTCGCCGTACGCGGGCAGACCGCCGGTGAGCTGCTCTGCCATCGCGCCGAGCCCGCCGTCGAGGGTGACGATTCCGAAGTAGAACACCAGAAAAGCGCCCAGCGCCAGCAGATCCCAGGCCAGCCGGGCCCACCAGCGCCCGGCGCGGAACGCGCCCTCCCGCAGCGACGGGTGCAGCAGGAGCCAGCACAGCGCGATCAACGGCACCGGCGCGAAACTCTGTTTGACGAACACCGCGGTGCCCATCAGCACCAGACCGAGCCGCCTCGGCCACGCCTTGCCGTTGCGCAGCCCCGAATCCAGTGCCCAGGCGCCGCAGGCGGTCAGGAAGATCCCGTCGATCGTGTGCCAGGCCATCAGCGGGAAGGCGTTGAGGTTCAGCAGCGAGGCGGCCGCCGTCAGCCCGGTGAGCCCCGGGCCCCAGTCGCGGACGCGGCGCCGGGTGACCAGTACGGCGAACGCGATGGTCGCCAGGATGATCTCCAGCATGCTGAGCACGCTGGAGACGAAGAACAGCGGTCCCGGCAGCACGAAATCGACGATGTGCAGGTACGCCGAACCCAGCGGCCGCGCGGAGATGATGTCGGAATGCGGGACCTCGCCGTGCCGCACCCGCCACGCCTGGGCGAGGATGAAACCCTGGTCCGACGGGTGGAAACCGAAGCGTCCCACCCGGAGTTCGGTGGCGACGGCGAGCGCGAGCACCCACGTCGCGTGCAGGCAAAGGCGCAGCACTGTCCTGGACGGACGTACCACCGCGGCGTCCGGTCCGGTCGGCAGCGGGGGACTGGCGACGTCCACACTGCCCCTTCCCGGTCGTCCTGCCTCGGCCCGTGTCCGCCGAACCCCCCGGCGTATCGGAAACCGATGGTAGCGGCCGGGGGCGTCCCCCGATCGAGCCCCGGCGGCAGGCTCTCAGGGACGGCGGCGCCAGACCAGCCGGGTGACCGCGCCCGCCACCGACGCGAGCGGAGCCTTCCGGGGCAGGCCACGGGATTCCGGCGCGGACTCGGGCATGGCGCGGTAGACGAGGTGGGCGAAGAACCGTGCCGTCCGAGGTGCGACGAGCGTCACCAGTTCGGCGGCCGTGCCCTCGGGCAGGTTCAGGATCTCAGGTCGTTTCTCCAGCGCCTTCACCACCAGCTCGGCGGCGCGTTCGGGAGAACTCGACGGCATACCGCGATAGGACCCGGTCGGCGTGATCATGTCGGTGCGCACCAGCGGCATCCGGACCGAGGTGAAGGTGACGCCGTCGGAAAGCGTTTCCCGTCCCGCGGTCAGCCCGAACTCCTCCAGCGCGGCCTTCGAGGCCAGGTAAGCGGAAAACCTCGGGGTGTCCGTTTGCAGTCCTTGGGTGGTCACGTTGACGACGTGCCCGAATCCGCGCGCGGTCATCGACGGCAGCAGGCCCAGTGTCAGCCGCACGGGGCCGAAGTAGTTGATCGCCATCGTCCGCTCGAAGTCGTGGAACCGTTCGGTGGACAGCGAAAGCGACCGCCGGATCGACCGGCCCGCGTTGTTGACCAGCATGTCGACGGCGCCGTGCGCGGCGAGCACGTCCTTCACCAGAGCGTCGACGGCACCGCCGTCGGTGAGGTCGCACGGATACGCCGACGCCTTCCCGCCCGCCGCGACGATCTGCTCGCGGACCTGTTCGAGTTCGTCGGCGCGCCTGGCCACGAGGATCACGTCGCCGCCTTTCGCGGCGACGGCCAGCGCGGACGCGCGACCGATGCCCGAGGACGCACCGGTGATCAGCACCTTGCGGCCGTCGAGGGGTTCCGGGCCAGGACGGCGGCGGCCGCGGTCGGGATCCAGATGCTCCAGCCAGTACCGGTAGAGCGGGCCGGCGTACTCCTTCAACGGCGGCAAGGTGATCCCGCTGCCTTCGAGCGCGGCCGTCGTCGCGCTCGTGTCGAAGTCGACCTCCATGCTCAGGTGCGGCAGGACCTCCAGTGGGATGCCGAGCTCCGCCAGCACCGCCGCGCGGGCCGAACGGCCGCCGGGGACGCGGTCGAATCTGGCGGCCGCGGATTTCGCCAGCCGGGTTCCGGCTCGCTTCAGCGCTCCGGATGGTCCGGGAGGAAGGACCGCGGAGATCTTCGGCCCGCCCGCGGCCCGTGCGAAGGCGTTGTAGACCTCGTGAAGCGGCTGTGGCCGGGGCGACGCGAGGTGGTAAGTGCTGCCACTGGGCGCGTCGACGTGCATGAGGTGTTCCATCGCTTCGACGACGTAGTCGACCGGAACGATGTTCGTGGCGCCGAGATCCGGGGCGGCGAGAGGGAGGCGGCGCGGCAACGCGGCGAGCCGCGAAATGGCTGGGAGGAAGTAGTACGGGCCGTCGATCTTGTCCATCTCGCCGGTACGCGAATCACCGGCCACGGCGGACGGCCGGTACACGCGGAACGGCGTTTTCCCGTGCTCTCGCACGAGTTTCTCCGCCTCGAACTTCGTCGCGTGGTACGGCGACGCGAAGCTCTGGCCGAGGTCGAAGTCGGCCTCGGTGAACGGCCCGGCGTACTTCCCGGCGACCGCGATCGACGAGACGTGGTGGAAGAGCCCGGCCTTCGCCGCGGCGGCGAACTCCAGGACGTTGCGGGTGCCGTCGACGTTGGCCGCGCGGTTCGCCGCTTCGTCCGCGGTGAGGTCGTAGATCGCGCCGAGATGCACGACGTGGTCAAGGGGCGCCAGCTGGGCGGGATCGATGCCCAGCAGGGGTTCGGTCAGATCGCCGGTGACGGGAACGAGCTTCTCGTGGCTCGGGAGCTTCCCGCGTGAGGTCTCCCTCACGAGAACGTGGACGGCTACGGTCTCAGGTCGCCGTAGTAGGCGTGCGACCAGGCGTTTTCCCAGAAAGCCCGTCGCGCCCGTCACGAAGTAGGTGGTCATGGCCGGCTCCTTCCGAACGGGGCCGACTCTACCTACTCAGAAGTAGGAACGGTAGTTGTCATTCATGGTGGTCCGGATGTTCGGCCACCGCGACCACGGCGTCGCGGAGCGCGGCGCGCAGGCGCCCCACGTCCAGCGGCCCGAGTACGGCGGCCTCTCCGGGCGGTGCCACGAGCACGATCTTGTCGCTGCTCACGAACACCGTCACGTCTCTGCGCCTGCCCGCGAGATCCCGGCAGCCGACCGACCATTCGTCCCGGGGTGCCAACGTCCTCATCCTCCCGTATCCCATGTTCTCCCTTTCTCGTCCGAGGCTGGGACGAGGCGCTTTCGGGGCCGTGACGCGGATAACCCGACATTCCTACTGATGGGTTAACCGAACCTCCGGATCGTGATCGACTTCCGCTTTCGCTAGGCCGGACGGGGAAGAACGGGAGTAGCGTCCGGGGGAGGGACTGCTTGGGAGGTCATGGGATGTCCGAACCCAGGAAGATCGTCATCGTCGGAGCCGGTCTCGCCGGAGCGACGGCGGCCGGAACGCTGCGGGAACGCGGCTACGCGGGAGAAATCCTGCTGCTCGGCACCGACACGCATCGCCCGTACGAATTACCGCCCTTGTCCAAGGGGCTTCTGATGGGCAACACCGATGAACCCGACTGGGTGCACGACGAGGGTTTCTACGCGGAGAAGGACATCGCGTTCTCCAGCGGCGCGACCGCGACCAAGATCGAACTCGGTGCCCGGCTGGTGCACGACGACGCGGGCGGTGAACACCGTTTCGACCGGCTCGTGCTCGCGACCGGCTCGCGGCCGCGATCGCTGCCGGTGCCCGGCGGGGATCTGCCGGGCCTGCGGACCCTGCGCACCCTGGACGACGCGCTGGCGCTGCGCTCGGCGTTCAAGGACGCCGGACGGGTGGTGATCGTCGGCGCGGGCTGGATCGGGACCGAGGCCGCGGCGGCCGCCAGGGAACACGGCGCCGAGGTGACCGTGGTCGACCAGGTCGGCTCACCGCTGCTCGCGGTGCTGGGCGAGCAGGTGTCCGAGGTCTTCAAAGGCCTGCACACCGAGCACGGCGTGAACTGGCGTCTGGGTGAAGGCGTCGCCGGCTTCACCGGCGGCCCGGACGGGGTGACGGGCGTCCGCCTGAGGAGTGGTGACGAGCTCCCCGCGGATGTCGTACTCGTGGCCGTGGGCGCCGCGCCGCGGGTCGACCTCGCGCACGCCGCCGGGCTGGAACTGTCCGACGACGGCGGTGTCTGCGCCGACGCCGGTCTGCGGACCGCGGCGCCCGATGTCTACGCCATCGGCGACATCGCCGCGCATTTCCATCCCCGCTACGGAAAGCGTGTCCGCGTCGAGCACTGGTCGAACGCGAAATGGCAGGGCGAGCACGTCGCCAGGAACCTGCTGGGCGAGAACGAGCCGTACCTGCGGAGTCCTTATTTCTTCTCGGACCAGTACGACCTCGGCTGCGAATACCGGGGGCTCGCCGACCCCGAACGCGACGAGCTCGTGGTGCGGGGCGACCTCGCGTCGCGCGACTTCACGGCGTTCTGGCTGCGGGACGGGCAGGTGGCCGCCGCGATGAACGTCAACCAGTGGGACGACGGGGACGCCTTGAAGGCGCTGGTCGAGGGACGCGCGGCGGTGACCGCGGAGCAGTTGAGGACGGCTGACCTCAAGTCGCTCGTTTGACCCCTCGGGATGCTAGGAAAGGACCTTTCCTTGCAAATTTTGCTAGGAAAGGTCCTTTCCTAGCGTTTGAAGGCGAGTCAGGCCGCCTGGGTGACCAAGGCCCGCGAAGGCCGCGTCATGGTCCCGAAGGCCAGCAGCGCGAGCACGCCGAAGGCCGCCATCACGATCCCCATCGGGACCGCGGTGCCCGCGCCGCCCAGCCCGACCAGTGGCGTCGCCAGCCCGCCGACGACGAACTGCAGCACGCCCAGCAGGGCCGAAGCCGAACCGGCGGACCGAGCCTGCTCGGCGAGCGCCAGCGAACTCGCGTTCGGTGCCACCATGCCGATGCTCGACACCAGGACGAACAGCGGGATCAGCAGCCCGATCAGGCCGAGGTCCAGTACCGCCGCGGCCAGGACGCCGAAGCCGGCCACCGCCGCGATGACGAGACCGACGGTCAGCAGGGTCCGTTCCGGGAAGCGGCCGACGATACGCCCGTTCAGCTGGCCGACGGCCACGATGCCGATGCCGTTGAGCCCGAACACCAGGCTGTACGCCTGCGGGCTGAGCCCGTAGACGCCCTGCAGCGCGAAGGACGAGCCGGAGATGTAGGCGAACAGGCTTCCGAACATCAGCCCGGAGGCCAGCGCGTAGCCGAGGAAGCCGCGGTCGCGGAGCAAGCTCGCGTACTTCCGCAGCACCGAGCCGAACCGCGCGGGGGTGCGGCGTTCCTCGGGCAGCGGTTCCGGCAGCAGGAAGAACACGACGGCGAGCAGGATCGCGCCGAACACGGTCAGGCAGACGAACACGCCGCGCCACGAGGTCCAGTTCAGGATCTGGCCGCCGATGATCGGCGCCAGGATCGGGGCGAGCCCGTTGACCAGCATGAGCAGCGAGAAGAACTTCGTCATCGCGGTGCCGGAGTAGAGGTCGCGCACGGTCGCCCTGGCGATCACGATGCCCGCCGCGGCGCCGAAGGCCTGGACGCCTCGTGCGGCGATGAGCAGTTCCGCGGTCGGGGCGACGGCGCACAGGATCGAGCCGACCATGTAGAGCGCGAGACCCGCCACGAGCGGTTTGCGGCGGCCGATCGCGTCGGACAGCGGTCCGAGGATCAGCTGGCCGATGGCGAGCCCGATGATGAACGCGCTCAGCGTGAGCTGCACGGTCGCGTCCGCCGCGCGCAGTTCGCCCGCCATCTGCGGCAGCGCGGGCAGGTACATGTCGATGGACAGGGGCCCGAAGGCGGACAGGCCGCCGAGGATCAGGACGAATCGGGCGCGGCCGGTCGTGACGGGCCGCGCGACGGGTTCTTCCACTCGCTCGGGCGCGATGGTCATGCTCGTTCCTTCCCCAGTCATGGTTCCGCGAGGAACAACTTGCTTAGAGTAGGTAACTATTCCCGCTGTGAGTCTCGCCACCCGGACTTCGCAAGACTGATCCGATCAATTTTCGGCGGAAATCCGAACGGCCCCTAGATCTTGGCGAAGGTAGTCGGGTATACATCGGATGTCTGTTCGTTGCTGTGGGAGCCGTTGATTGTTGGCGGTTCGGCTTGAAGGGAAGATCCGTGCAGCTGTTGCGACTCGGGGAGCCGGGAAGTGAGCGTCCGTTCGTACGTGCCGGGGACGGCACGCTGCGCGACCTTTCGGGGCTGACCGCCGACATCGATGGCGGCTTCTTCGCGAGTGACGGCGTGGCCAGGGCCGCCGCCGCGCTGGCCGCCGGTGAGCTGCCCGAAGCGGGCCCCGAAGCCGCGCGGGCGAGGGTGGGCGCGCCGATCGCGCGGCCCGGCAAGGTCGTCTGCATCGGCCTCAACTACCGGCAGCACGCCGAGGAGTCCGGCGCCGCCGTCCCGACCGAGCCGGTCGTGTTCATGAAGGCATCCGACGTCGTTGTCGGGCCGGAGGACGACGTGCTCGTGCCGCGCGGCTCGACCAAGACCGACTGGGAGGTCGAGCTCGGCGTCGTCATCGGCAAGACCGCGCGTTACCTCGAAAGCGCTGAAGAAGCCTTGCAGTACGTCGCCGGCTACACCGTCTCGAACGACGTGTCCGAACGCGAGTTCCAGCTCGAACGCGGCGGCACCTGGGACAAGGGCAAGTCGTGCGAGAACTTCAACCCACTCGGCCCGTGGCTGGTCACCGCCGACGAGGTGCCCGACCCGCAGGACCTCGGCCTGCGGTTGTGGGTCAACGGCGAGAAGAAGCAGGACTCGTCGACCAAGGACATGATCTTCTCGGTCGCCGAGATCGTGCGCTACGTGAGTCAGTACATGGTGCTGCGCCCTGGTGACCTCATCAACACCGGCACTCCGCAAGGCGTCGCCCTCGGTCAGCCCGACCCCAAGCCGTACTTGCGCGAAGGTGACGTCATCGAGCTCGAGATCGACGGCCTCGGCCGTCAGCGCCAGAACGTCAGGCAGGCGTGATGGCGAAGATCGTGGGCATGGAGGTGCTCGACGTCCGGTTCCCCACCTCGCGGGAGCTCGACGGTTCGGACGCCATGAATCCGGACCCGGACTACTCGGCCGCGTACGTCGTGCTGCACACCGACGGCGGCCCGGACGGCTACGGGCTCGCCTTCACCATCGGACGCGGCAACGACGTCCAGGCCGCGGCGATCCGCGCGCTGGAGCCGCACGTCGTCGGCAGGGACGTGCCCACCGACGCTGCCGCGCTCGGCGCGTTGTCGCGGACACTGGTCGGCGATTCGCAGCTGCGCTGGCTCGGCCCGGAAAAGGGGGTCGCGCATATGGCGATCGGCGCGGTCGTCAACGCCGCCTGGGATCTCGCGGCGCGCGTCGCCGGGCTCCCGGTCTGGCGATTCGCCGCCGAGATGTCGCCGGAGGACCTGGTCTCCCTCGTCGACTTCCGCTACCTGACCGACGCGCTGACCGAACAGGAGGCGCTCGACATCCTCCGCGCCGCCGAGCCGGGCCGCGCCGAGCGGATCGCCCGGATCGAGCGTGACGGATACCGCGCGTACAGCACTTCTCCCGGCTGGCTCGGCTATTCGGACGCGAAACTGGTCCGGCTCGCCGAACAGGCGGTGGCGGACGGGTTCGAGATGATCAAGCTGAAGGTCGGCGGGAATCTGGAGGACGACGTCCGCCGGATGAAGCTCGCCCGCGAGACCGTCGGCCCGGACATCCGGGTCGCCGTCGACGCGAACCAGCGCTGGGACGTCTCGACCGCGATCACCTGGATGACCGCGCTGGCGCCGTACGACCCGTACTGGATCGAGGAACCCACTTCGCCGGACGACGTCCTCGGGCACGCCGCGATCGCCAAGGCGCTCGCCCCGATCCGGGTGGCCACCGGCGAGCACGTCCAGAACCGCGTGGTGTTCAAGCAGTTGCTCCAGGCGGGCGCGATCTCGGTACTGCAGCTGGACGCCGCCAGGGTCGGCGGGTTCAACGAGAACCTGGCGATCCTGTTGCTGGCGGCCAAGTTCGGGATCCCGGTGTGCCCGCACGCCGGCGGCGTCGGGCTGTGCGAACTCGTCCGGCACCTGTCGATGTTCGATTTCGTCGCGGTGTCCGGCTCCGACACCGACCGGTCCATCGAGTGGGTCGACCACCTCCACGAGCACTTCACCGACCCGGCCGCCGTCGTCGACGGCCGCTACGTCGCCCCGTCCGCGCCGGGTTTCTCGGCCCGGATGCACGACGCGACGCTGCGCCGGTTCACCTTCCCCGACGGTCCGGAATGGACGGAGACAAGCAAGTGAGTGAGTTCGAAGGCCTCGTCGCGGCGGTCACCGGAGGCGCGTCGGGAATCGGCCGGGCCACCGCGGAACTGCTCGCCTCACGCGGGGCGAAGGTCGCGGTCCTCGACCTGAATCCCGGCGACCTTCCCGAAGGCCTCGCCGGATTCCGCTGCGACGTCGGCTCCGACGAAGAGGTCCGGTCGGCGATCGACGCGGTCGCGGAACGCTTCGGCAGGCTCGACATCCTGGTCAACAACGCGGGTATCGGCGCGCAGGGTGACGTCACCGCCAACAGCGACGACGAATGGCACCGCGTGCTCGACATCAACGTCGTCGGCATGGTGCGGCTGGCGAGGGCGGCGTTGCCGCACCTCAAGAACTCGCCGTCGGCCGCGATCGTCAACACCTGTTCGATCGCCGCGTGGGCGGGCCTGCCCAACCGCGCGCTGTACTCGGCGAGCAAGGGCGCGGTGCTCTCGCTGACCCTGGCGATGGCGACCGACCACCTCGCCGACCGGATCAGGGTCAACTGCGTCTGCCCCGGCACCGCGGACACCCCGTGGGTCGGCAGGCTGCTCGACGCGGCGGGCGATCCGGAGGCCGAACGCGCCGCGCTGGCCGCCCGTCAGCCGATGGGCAGGCTGGTCAAGGCGGACGAGGTCGCGAACGCGGTCGTGTACCTGGCCAGCCCGCTGTCGGCTTCGACCACCGGAACGGCGCTCGCTGTCGACGGAGGTATGTACGGGCTGCGTCCGCGCGGCCCGGTCCAGCAGTAGTTTTCGCTGTCATCAAGGAGGATGCGGTGCGTACGAGGGTGATCAAGGTGGCCGCCGCGGCGACCGCGCTCGGGCTGGCACTGTCGGCCTGCGGGTCCACGAAGGACAACGCTCCCCAGCCGGGTGCGGGCGGAGGTGGCAAGGTCGGCGCGACGATCCCGTTGCTGACCTCGCCGTTCTGGCAGGCCTACAACAACTACGTACCGCTGAAGGCCAAGGAACAGGGCGTCGAGGCGCTGCCGACGGTCAACGCGGACAGCGACTCGGCGAAGCAGATCACCGACATCAACACCCTGCTCAACCAGGGAGTCAAGGGCCTGGTCGTGACGCCGCTGGACTCCGCCGCCGTCGTGGCGGGACTCAAGGCGGCGGAGAACAAGGGCGTCCCGGTGGTCGCCGTCGACGTCGCCCCGGAGAGCGGCAAGGTCGCGATGGTGGTGCGCGCGGACAACAAGGCATACGGCACCAAGGCCTGTGAGGCGATCGGCGCGAAGGTGACGTCGGGCAAGGTCGTGCAGGTCATGGGGGATCTGGCCTCGGTCAACGGGCGCGACCGCTCCGAGGCGTTCCGGCAGTGCATGAAGACGAAGTACCCGGACGTCCAGGTGCTGGAGGTCGCCGCCGAGTGGAAGGCGGACAAGGCTTCGTCCGGTTTGGACAGTCTGCTGACCGCCAACCCGGACATCAAGGCCGTGTACATGCAGGCGGGTGGCGTCTACCTGGCGCCGACGCAGCAGGCGCTCAAGCGCAAGAACCTCTACTTCCCGGTCGGCGACCCGAAACATGTCGTGCTGGTCAGCAACGACGGCATCCCGCAGGAACTCGCCGCGATCCGCGCCGGCGAACTCGACGCGACCGTCTCCCAGCCCGCTGACGACTACGCCAAGTACGGCATGTACTGGATCAAGAAGGCCATGGCGGGGGAGACCTTCAAAGCGGGGCCGACCGACCACGGCAGCACCGTCGTCGAGGTCCGCCCTGGCATCCTGGAAGACCAGCTCCCCGCGCCCGTCGTCACCAAGGACAACGTGGACGACAAGGCACTCTGGGGGAACAACCTGTGAGCGCGCTGCCCGCCGGGTCCGCCGCCGTGCCGGTGGTCAGCGCACAGGGCGTCGGAAAACGCTACGGACCGACCGTGGCGCTGTCCGACGTCAGCCTCACCGTGCACCCCGGCGAGTCGCACGCGCTCGTCGGCCGCAACGGTGCCGGGAAATCGACCCTCGTCTCCATCCTCACCGGACTGTCCAAAACGGACACCGGCCACGTCGAGTTCGGTGGCGTCCCCGCACCGCCCTTGTCAAGGCAGGACGACTGGAAACGCGCGGTCGCCTGCGTCTACCAGCACGCGATGGTCGTCCCACAGCTGACCGTCGCGGAGAACCTGTTCCTCAACCGCCAGTCCGGCAAGGGGTTCGCGATCGGCTGGCAGCGGTTGCGCCGCCAGGCACGGGAACTGCTCGACTCCTGGGACGTGCGGGTCGACGTCGACACCCCGGCCGGCGAGCTTTCGGTGGAGGACCGGCAGTTCGTCGAGATCGCGCGCGCGTTGTCCTACGGTGCCCGGTTCATCGTGCTGGACGAGCCGACGGCCCAGCTCGACAGCCAGGCGATCGAACGGCTCTTCGCGCGGATGCGCCAGATGCAGGACAGCGGGGTGACGTTCCTGTTCATCTCGCATCACCTCCACGAGGTCTACGAAGTCTGCCAGGCGGTCACCGTGCTGCGCGACGCCAAGCACATTCTGACCGCGCCGGTCTCCGAGGTCGGCCGTGCCGAGCTGATCGACGCGATGACCGGTGAACAGGGCGGGCTTTCCGTGCGCGACGCCTCCACCCGCGAAGCGCTGGCCGTGGACGCCGACGAGGTGCTGACCGTCGACGGCCTTTCCGGTGACGGCTTCGAGGATGTGACGTTCCGGATCCATCGCGGCGAGGTGATCGGGCTCGCGGGCAGTAACGCCAGCGGCAAGCACCAGGTCGCCGAAACCGTGTACGGTCTGCGTTCGCCGTCCGGCGGCACGATCAAGGTGGACGGGAAGCCGCTGAAACCGGGCGACATCCCGGCCGCCATCCGCGCCGGGATCGGTTGTGTGCCGAGGGACCGGCACCACGAGGGGCTGGTGCTGGAGCACTCCATCGCGGACAACGCCACATTGTCCATTCTGGACCGCATGGGGAAGGGTGGCCTGGCGGCACCGGGTGTGCGCTACGGCCGTGCCGCCCAGGCGTTGAAGGACTACGACATCGTCGCGGCCGACGCGGACCAGCCGGTGTCCGACCTTTCCGGTGGCAACCAGCAGAAAGTCGTCCTCGCCCGCGCGCTGGCCGGGGATCCGCGCCTGGTGGTGCTCATCAACCCGACCGCGGGCGTGGACGTGAAATCGAAGGAAGCGCTGCTCGCGGTCGTCGACCGGGTGCGCGCGGAGGGCAAAGCGGTGCTGATCGTCAGCGACGAGCTCGACGATCTTCGTCTGAGCGACCGGGTGCTGGTGCTGCGCGCCGGCGCCGTGGTCGCCGAACACCGGGCGGGCTGGTCGGACGGCGACCTGGTGGCCGACATCGAAGGAGTCGAACGGTGACCGAACTGATGACCCATCCGAAGACTTCGACGTTCGCGGCCCCGCCGAAGCGCCGGAAGTTCCGCTGGCTGCGCGAACTCGCCCTGGTGCCCGCGCTCGTCGTGGTGCTGATCATCGGAGGACTGATCAGCGACACGTTCCTGACCTTCGGCAGTATCGTCGGGATCCTGTCCGCCTCGGCCGCGCTGTCGATGGTGGTACTGGGTGAATCGCTCGTGCTGCTGACCGGGAAGTTCGACCTGTCACTGGAATCCACCATGGGCATGGCGCCCGCGCTCGGCGCGATGCTGGTCATCCCGGTGGCGTCGTCGGGCTTCGGCACGGAGATCCCCGGCTTCGCGGGCGTCCTCGCCGTGCTGGTTGCCGGTGCCGCGGTCGGCTTCGTGAACGGTTTCCTGATCGTCAAGCTGAAGCTGAACGCCTTCATCGTCACGCTGGCGATGCTGACCGTGCTGCGCGGCACGCAGATCGGGTCCACCCAGGGCAAGACGCTCTTCGATCAGCTGGACGTGTTCACCGCGCTGGCCACGACGACGTTCATCGGGCTGCCGATGTCGGTGTGGCTGGCCGCGGCGCTGTTCACCGTGTTCGGGCTGGCGCTGCGGTACCACCGGATCGGCCGATCGCTCTACGCCATCGGCGGCAACCGGGAGGCCGCGCGGGCCGCCGGTATCCGCGTCGACCGGATCTCGTGGGGAGTCTTCGTGGTGGCCGGTGTGCTGGCCGCGCTCGGCGGGCTCGCGTACACGGGTTACGTCGGCGCGCTCGGCGCGGACCAGGGCGACGGATTGATCCTTCAGGTGTTCGCGGCTGCGGTGATCGGCGGTGTCTCACTGGACGGTGGGAAGGGCACTCTGGTCGGGGCGCTCACCGGCGTGCTGCTCCTGCAGACGGTCACGAACCTGCTGCAGGTGGCGCAGGTGCCGCCGGAATGGCTGAAGGCGATCTACGGCGTGATCATCCTGGTCGCGTTGATCATCTCCCGCTATGCCGGCGGGAAGGCGCAGACCTAGCCCTCGCCGACGCCATGAAAGGTCCTTTCCTTGCAAAATTTGCCAGGAAAGGACCTTTCCTAGCGCGCCGGAGGCCGGTTCGAGGACGTCAGAGGAGGAGAGTGCGGTGTCAGGAAGCTTCGGCTGCCGTGGTGGGGTCGTCGGCGGTGCCGAGCGCGTTGCGGAGCCACTGCTCCACCCCCGCCACGTGCACGGTCGCCCACGAACGCGCGAGTTCGGGCTCGCGGGCCGCGATGGCCTCGTAGATCGCGGCGTGCTGCTCGCGGGTCTTCGCGACCGCGCCTTCCTGGGTGAGCCCGCGCCAGATGCGGGCCCGCGCGGTGGGGCCGGACAGGCTGTCGAGCAGGGAACACAGCACCGGGTTGCCGGAGCCGTCGGCGATCTTGCGGTGGAACTGCAGGTCGTTCGCGACCAGCGCCTCCACCGTCGGCGAGTCGGCCAGTTCGTCGAGCAGGCGGCCTAGTTCCTCGATGTCCTCGTCGCTCATGTGCATCGCGGCCAGCGCCGTCGCCGCCGGTTCGAGGATCCGGCGCACGGCGAGGAAGTCCAGCACGGTGTCGTCGCGGTGGAAGTCCACCACGAACGTCATCGCGTCGAGGAGGAGATTCGGTTCGAGGCTGGTGACGTACGTTCCGTCGCCCTGGCGGACGTCGAGCACGCGGATCAGGCACAACGCCTTCACCGCTTCACGCAGCGAACTGCGGGACAGACCGAGCCGCTGGGCCAGTTCGGCCTCCTTCGGCAGCCTGTCGCCAGGAGCAAGCTCGCCGGAGATGATCATGTCCTTGATCTTGTCGATCGCGACATCGGTGACCGGCATGTTCCACCGCCCTCCCCGAAGACCTCGGATGTTTGAGTGTTAGTTGACAGAGTGCCATGTTTCGAAACGAGGAGGCGCGGTGACCCACGGTGTCGCACTACAAAGAGTGGCGCTCCACACCCGGTTGAAGCCGGGCAAGGAGGCCGAATACGAGTCGGTCCACGCCGTCATCCCGTCTGAGCTGGACGAAGCCCTGCGCGGTGCGGGCGTGCGTTCGTGGCGGATCTGGCGGGACGGGCTCGACCTGTTCCACGTCGTGGAGGTCGAGGACTACGCGAAGATGCGCGCCATCCTGCGCGATCATCCGGCCAACATCCCGTGGCAGGCACGGATGTCGGAACTGCTCGCCGTCGAAGACGACTACTCGGGCAACGATTCGGGGCTCGGCCTCGTCTGGGAGCTTCCGTGAAGCTTCCCCTGTCCCCGCTGGGGCTCGGCTGCGCACAGCTGGGCAACCTGTACCACGCCATCACCGACGAGACGGCCGAAGCGACCGTCCGGCAGGCGTGGGATGAAGGCATCCGCTACTTCGACACCGCCCCGCACTACGGCCTCGGGCTGTCGGAACGGCGGCTGGGCGCGGCGCTTTCGGCGTATCCCCGCGCGGAGTTCGTGGTCTCGACGAAGGTCGGCCGCGTGCTGGAACCCGATCCCGGCGGCGCTTCGCGCACCGACTCGCAGGGTTTCGTCGTTCCCGCCGCGTACAAACGCCGATGGGACTTCAGCCGCGACGGGATCCTCCGGTCGCTTGAGGACAGTCTGGGACGCCTTGGGCTCGACCGCGTCGACGTCGTCTACGTGCACGACCCGGACGAACACTTCGAGGACACCGTCGACGGCGCGTTCCCCGCGCTGCTCGAACTGCGGGAGCAGGGGGTCGTGGCCGCCATCGGGGCAGGGATGAACCAGGCGCCGATGCTCACGGAGTTCGTCCGCCGGTTCGATCTCGACGTGATCCTGCTGGCGGGCCGGTACACTCTGCTCAGCCAGCCCGCGCTCGACGACCTTCTCCCGCTGTGCGCGGAACGCGGCGTGGACGTGGTGGCGGGCGGGGCGTTCAACGCCGGGATCCTCGCCACGGCGTCACCGGGCACGATGTACGACTACGCCGAGGCTCCCGCCGAACTGGTCGAGCGCGCCCAGCGGATCGCCGACGTCTGCGCGCGTCACGGTGTCGAACTCCCGCAAGCCGCGCTGGCGTTGCCCGCCGCGCATCCGTCGGTGGTGTCGGTCGTCGTCGGCGCGCACGATCCCGGCCAGGTCCGGCTCAACGCCGAACGGTTCCGGCGTCCGGTGCCGCGCGAGTTGTGGACGGACCTGATGCGTGCGGGACTGTTGCGTGAGGACACCGTGCTGCGACAGGAGGAACGGCCGTGATCGACGCGCACCATCATCTGTGGGACCCGTCGCGGCGGGACTACCCGTGGATGACCGGTACGGCGCTGGAACCGATCCGTCGTCCGTACACAGTGGACGAACTCCGCGAAGTGACGAAGGCGGCGGGGGTGAAGGGGACGGTACTGGTGCAGACGGTCTCGTCGGAAGAGGAGACGCGCGAATTCCTCGCGGCGGCTCAGGCCGAGCCGCTCATCGCGGGCGTCGTCGGCTGGACCGACCTCACCGCGCCCGACGTCGCCGAGCGCATCGCCTCGTTTTCCGGGCCGCTGGTGGGGATCCGGCATCAGGTCGAAGAAGAGCCGGACCCGTCGTGGCTGGCGCGGCCCGAGGTCCTGCGTGGTCTCGCAGCCCTCGGCGAGGCCGGGCTGGCGTACGACCTGCTGGTGAAGCCACCGCAGCTCCCCGCCGCGCTCGCCGCCGCGAAAGCGTTGCCGGACCAGGTTTTCGTGCTCGACCACGCCGCGAAACCGCCGATCGCCACGGGCGAATGGCAGCCGTGGGCGGACGGTGTCGCGGCCTTGGCGGAGCTGGACAATGTGTACTGCAAGCTTTCGGGACTGGTGACCGAGGCCGACTGGGCACGGTGGAAGGTCGGGGATCTGGCGCGCTGGGCCGAGCATGTACTGGAGTCCTTCGGGGCTTCGCGGCTGATGTTCGGCTCGGACTGGCCGGTCTGCGAACTCGCGGCGGCGTACGAAGTCGTCGTGGACACCGCTTTTTCACTGACGGGCTCGCTGAGCGACGGTGAGCGGCTGGAGTTCTTCGACGGCACCGCGAAGCGTGCTTACCGGCTTCCCGTCGTGGGCCAGGCGTGAATGGAGCTGTGCCGAGTCCCACGCGCCGCGCCGGTTTGGCCGGTGCCGGGGCGGGTATCGGGAGGTCGTGACTGCTTCTATGGAGAAAGTGCCCGGCGCTGGTTCGCCGCCGACGGCCGGTGACCGCGGATGATCGTCGTGGCTCTGGTGATCAGCTCGGTCGCGCTGGTGGTGGCCCTGGTGGCGTTGCGCGTCGCCTTCGTCGCGCAACGCCGGGCGATGGAGTCATGCGCCCAGGCACGGCGGGCCAGCGCCCGCGCCGACTCGCTCAGCGAGCGGTTACGTGAGGAGACACTTCAGGCGGAACCGGATCCTTCGGTGGTTTCGAAGGTGCTCCGGGCGGTCGGCTTCGCCGGACTGTGGCGGTGAACCGCTCCTACCGGAAGAGAGGGCGCGGGGTCCGGGCGCCTGAGAGCCGCCGGTCAACGACCCGCGGCTGGGGAGGAAAGATCAGAACTCGTCCTGCTTGACCATCGTCCGCAGGCGGGCCAGTGCGCGGTGCTGCGTCACGCGCACGTTGCCTGCCGAGATCCCGAGCGCTTCGGCCGTTTCGGCGGCGGAAAGGCCGACGGCGATGCGGAGGGCGAGAATCTCCTGCTGCACCCGCGGGAGGGTGGAGAGCAGGCGGCTGAGCCGGGCGCCGAGGTCCAAGTGCAGGGCGTGCGTTTCGGGTTCGTTGTCGCCGATGAGCCGTTCCGGCAGCTCCGGGACCGGTTCCGACCGGTCACGGGAGACCGCGCGGTAGGCGTCCGCGACCTTGTTGGCGGCGATGGCGTGCACGAGGTAGAGGAACGAGCCGCCGCGATCCTGGTAGCCGGGCAGCGCCTTCAGCACCGCCATGCACACTTCCTGCGCGACGTCGTCCGCCGACAGGTAGGACAGGTCGCGGCCGCCCATTCTGGCGCGGCAGTAGCGGACCACGACGGGGCCGATCATCCGCAGGAGTGACTGGATCGCGGCGGGATTCCCGTCGCCCGCGTCCTTGACGAGGGGATCGAGATCCTCCTTCGTCAGCCGTCCGCCCGGTCGAGGCAGGTTCTCCGGAGTCGTGTATCCGGGGACCGCATCGGGGGTGACGGTTCTGGACGCGCTGGAAGTTGCTTGCATGGTCGTCCTCCCCGGCCGACCCTGCGACCGTCGCTGTCGAGGGGTCAACACTCCGTAACGATTGAGGGCGGCAGATGCTCCGTAAGATCAGATCCATCTGCCGCCGTTGCGACGCAGCGTAATCGTAGGCGTCGATCGGACGGCAGTAAAGATTTCAACTAGAGATAGCCCATTCGCCGGAGTCGGCTTAATGAAACCGAGACTCTGCGCCGGGAAAACGGGCTTCGGTGTCGCTGGATGTGCGC
Organism: Amycolatopsis sp. NPDC057786; assembly: GCF_042797905.1. Classification (NCBI taxonomy): domain Bacteria; kingdom Bacillati; phylum Actinomycetota; class Actinomycetes; order Pseudonocardiales; family Pseudonocardiaceae; genus Amycolatopsis; species Amycolatopsis sp. NPDC057786. Next base: position 44,932 of record NZ_JBHVKW010000012.1, on the reverse strand, counting down.
GCCGGTTAGCGTACGGCGATCAGGGAGACCGCCGTCGCTACGACGAGTGCCGATGCCGTGACAGCAACGGCTCTGTTAAGAGGTTTCGGGGTTCCGGGGCGGCGCAGTGCTCGTTCACGGATCGCGCCCGTGACGACCAGGGTGATCACCATGGCGCCCGCGAACGCGACCGGGACGACCGCCGTCCCCCAGCCTTGCCGGGCCGCGGTGTGCAAGAGCAGGAGTGTGCAGGCAGTAGCCGCGAGCGCGGTCCGGCGCCACGCCAGCCCGGTCCGTTCCGCTTGCGCTCCGTGATCACGCTGGCTCACGAAAAGACCACCAGTGCCGCCGCCGTCAGGGTGATCGCGAGGATCCCCGCGGTCAGCAGGACCAGCATCCCGCTCTTCGGCAGCGGCCGTCCCGCGCGCATCGCGCTCTGCACCTGCCGCCAGCGTGGATAGGCGCTGGCCGCGACGACGGCGGCCAGCAGGACGCACAGTCCCGCCAGGACGGTGCTCAGCGCGCTCGGGTCGGGAACCAGCTGATGGACGGCGACGCCGCCGGCCAGCAGGCCGAGCGCCGTCCGGAGCCAGGCGAGGAAGGTCCGTTCGTTGGCGAGCGTGAATCGGTAATCGGGTTCGGTGCCGCCGTCGTGCGGGCCGTTGCTCTCTGCCACTTGAAGGAGACTAGGCGCTGTCCTGCAAGTCCGCGCCTTTCCTCAAACGTCCACAAAGGACGATCTTGGCGGCCTGATGTCCGCTTGATGCTTATATGTGCGGTTTCATGCGGGGTCGTGAGGGGTAACGATGGTTCGATCGAGGGGCAGGTCAAACGTGTCGTGCTCGTGGGCGGGGTTGGTGGCGGGGTGAAGGCTCCCTTCGTTTCGTCTGATGCGGTGATGGGAGCCTTCGGCCCTGGTCGTGGGTGGGGGTGTTGGGGGGGTGGGCGAACCCTTACCCCCCCACACACAGCCCGGCCAC
>NZ_JBHVKW010000012.1:43627-43963 GCF_042797905.1 Amycolatopsis sp. NPDC057786 | reverse complement strand
TGGCGCGGTGTTGTGGGGGGGTGTGGGGGGTGCCCCCACCCCCCCCAACCCCCGACCACCTGTGCCGACCACGCCACCTTTGCCATAACCCTCTTTGTTACCCACGACCCCTCCGTGAAACCGCCCAAATCGGACTAGTCGGTCACTGCCCTCTCGCGGAGAGCCTCTTTGCGGACTGTGGGGTCGGGCGACGGCGTTCCGCGGATCGTCGTGCAGTCGGAGCGTGTCGCGGAATCCACCTTAGCGCCGGCTGTTTTTCCCCAAAATGGGTTGGGCCCCCAGGGGGGCGGGGGCGGCCCCACCGACGTAAGGGGGGGCCCCGGAAGGGGGGGTTGG
>NZ_JBHVKW010000012.1:0-43617 GCF_042797905.1 Amycolatopsis sp. NPDC057786 | reverse complement strand
CCCCAACCCCTTTGTGGCGCTGTGTTGGGCCCCCACGGGCGCTCCCCCGACACTGGGGCGCTGAGGCTGCCAACAGGACTTACGGGGCGGCACTTGAAGGGGGCTTAGGCGCTCCGGCGCGCGAAGACCCACCAGCGAAGGACCGCGAAGCGCGCGACGCCGCCCACGACGCTGGCCGCGAGCAAGGCGCCTGTCTGTTCCAGTGCGGTCGGCTCGGTGATCACCGCGTCGAGCGAGGCGAGCACGATCGAGCCGTACGCGGCGTAGAAGGCGAAGGTCGCCAGATCCTGGAAATGGCGTTTGCCGGCGTTGCTCTTCCGGGTGGCGAAAGTGACCCTGCGGTGGAATTCGGTGTTCCCGACGGTCGTGACCGCGAGCGCGACCAGATTGGCGAACTGGGGGCCGAGGATCGGCTGCAGGGCAAGGAACAACACCGCCTGCAGGCCGGTCGCGGCGACGCCGGCGACGACGTACCAGGCGGCATGGTTGCCGAGTTCGTGATGCCGCTCCGGCGCGCGCCGGATGATCCGGTGCCCTGGCGCCCACCTGGTGGTGGTCATGCCGACGACGCTACTCCTTCTTTTACAAACTTGTGAAGGTAATGAACCACCTGAGAAACTGTGATCCCCGCGACAGCGCCGCCGTTTGGCCTGCGGAGACGCCGGGTAAGCCACAGGGACCGGGTCGAGTACAGCACGCCCCGGCCAACGTCCGACCAGGAGGGAGCGGCCGATGAGCGACCGTGAGACCGCGGAACCGGAAACGTTGGATCCCAGCGAGGCACTCGACGAGGACGAACTCCGCGTCGACCCGCTCGAAGAAGGTGTCGAACCGCCCGAGCACTGGAGCGGGGCGGACCGCTTCGGGACAACGCCCGCGGAGATCCGCGAAGGGGAGTCGCACGCCATGCGGCTGGCCGAGGAGGAGCCGGACGTCGGAGAGAAGTGATCTTCACTCAGACGGCGGGCCACGCCGACAGCCCCTAGCGTGGTCGGTCAAGTGCAAGACCGCGACGAAGGAAGGGCAGAGATGCTGACAGTCACCGAAGCCGCCGCCGAGGCGATCACCGCACTGACCGGCCAGGAGAACGGCCAGGACGGGGGCGGACTGCGGTTCGCGATGCATTCCCAGCAGGGGGACAGTCCCCAGCTGGCGGTTTCCGTCGCTCCCGAACCCGAAAGCGGCGACAAGGTACTCGGCGCCGACGGCGGCCCGAAGGTGTTCTTGGAGCCGGAAGCAGCCGCGTTGCTCGACGACAAGGTGCTCGACGTCCAGCAGGACGAAACCGGCGAAGTCGCCTTCGCCGTACTCCCGCAGGCTCAGCCCCAGCCTGGCAACTGAGCCCCGCGGGTTCTAAGACTTCTTCGCGCGCCGGTCGCGGTTGTCCCGGTCCGTGAAGGACTCCTTGAGGGATCCAGAGTCCCCTCAAGGAGTCCTTCACGGACCCGACGGTCTTAAGTCCGGGCCCAGGCGCGGACCAGCTCGCCGGCCCGCTCGCGCAGGAGTTCCGCCGCGTGCGCACGCGCGTGGTCGAGCGAAGGCGCGTGGTCGATCAGGGCGGCGCTGCCCACGACCCCGAGGCCGGCGAGCTGGCTCTGGTCCAGCTGGATGCGTCCGGCCAGCACCATCAGCGGCACCGCGTGTTCCCGCGCGCGGGCCGCGATGCCCGCCGGGGCCTTGCCGTCGAGGCTCTGCTCGTCCAATGAGCCCTCGCCGGTGATGACGAGGTCGGCGCGTTCGATGGCGTCGGCGACCCCGGTGAGCCCGGCGATGAGCTGGAAACCGGATTCGACGCTCGCGCCGAGTCCGGCGATCGCGCCGGCGGCGACCCCGCCGCCCGCGCCGGCTCCGGGAAGATCGGAGACATCAGGCGTCCCGGCGGTCCGTAACACCTGTGCCCAGCGGGACAGGGACTCGTCCAGCTGCTCGACTTCGCGCGGGCCCGCACCTTTCTGCGGGCCGAAGATCGCGGCCGCGCCACGGGGCCCGAGCAACGGGTTCGTCACGTCGGTGGCGACGGCGACCTCGACGGAGCCGAGCCGATCGCGCACCGGGCCGAGTTCTGCCAGCGCGACCCGGCCCAGGGTGCCGCCGCCGAGCCCGACCGGAGCGCCGAACGCGTCGAAGACCCCCGCGCCCAGTGCGGCGAGCATCCCGGCGCCGCCGTCGGTGCTCGCCGTTCCGCCGACGGTCAGCACCAGGCGTCGCGCGCCGTTGTCGAGCGCGTGCGCCAGAAGTTCACCGACGCCCCAGGTGTGCGCGGCCAGCGCCACTTCCGGGCTCGGCTCCACGAATTCGATGCCGCACGCGCGGGCCGATTCGATGTAGGCCGTTCCGTCGAGCATCACGTAACGCGCGTCGACGGAGTCGTCGAGCGGCCCGCGGACCCGGAGTTCCACGAGACGGCCACCTGCCGCGACGAGGACGTCGAGCGTTCCTTCGCCGCCGTCGGCGACCGGACAGGAAGAGACCTCGGCTTCCGGCAGCGCGTCGCGGACGCCGTGGGCGATCGCCTCCGCGGCCTCGACCGCGGTCAAGCTTCCCTTGAACTTGTCGGGCGCGATGACCACGCGAGTCATGGACGAACCTCCGTCAGCGGGTTTCCGCCGGTGAGCACCGACGCGACGTTCTCGGCCGCGAGCACGGCCATGGCGGTACGGGTCTCGACCGTCGCCGATCCCAGATGTGGCGTCAAGACGACGTCTTCACGGTTCAGCAGGCGGGGTTCGACCTCGGGTTCGGCCTCGAACACGTCGAGGCCCGCCCCGGCGATCTCGCCCGCTTCGAGGGCGTCCGCCAGTGCGGCCTCGTGGACGACCGGGCCGCGGGTGGTGTTGATCAGGTACGCGCCCGGTTTCATCGACTTCAACGCGTCCGCGTCGATGAGGTGCCGGGTCTCCGGCGTCAGAGGGCAGTGCAGTGACACGACGTCGGAGCTTTGCAGCAGCTCGCCGAAGGACACGTACTTCGCGCCGAGGGTCTTCTCGACGTCTTCGGCGGCCCGCGATCGTCCTGAGTAGACGATCCGCATCCCGAAACCGAGCGCCCGGCGCGCGACCGCCTGTCCGATCTTGCCGAGGCCGACGATCCCGAGCGTCTTGTCCTGCAGCGAGGAACCGAGCAGGAAACCCAGATGGAACGACCACGGGGTGCGCGAGCGGATCAGCCGTTCGCCCTCGCCGAGCCGGCGGGTGACCGCGAGGATCAGCCCGAACGCCAGATCCGCGGTGGCGTCGGTGAGCACACCGGGGGTGTTGGTGACGGTGATCCCGCGCTCGGACAGCGCCGCGACGTCGACGTTGTCGTAGCCGACGGCCACGTTCGCCACGACCTTCAGTTCCGGGCCCGCCGCGTCGGCGACCTCGCCGTCGAGCCGGTCGTGCAGCATGCCGACGATCGCGGACGCGCCCCGGACGAACTCGAGCAGTTCGTCCCGCGTCAGCGGCCGGTCGGCGCGCGACAGTTCCACCTCCCCGGCTTCGGCGAGCACTTTCCGTGCTTCGTCGGGGATCCACCTGGTCACCGCGATCTTCGAGGTCACGTCGTCAGCCTAGTGTGCGGCAGTTGGTATCCCAAACGTGGAAATCCCCACTATGAGTGAGGCGCTTCCCCTGCGCGGGGGAGCCGTCATGCTCGGGTGTCCCGGGATGGTGATGAGTGCGGAAAGGCTCCGTGAGCAGGGGATTCCAGGGGTGGAGCATGAGACGATCACGAGATCTCGCGGCTGTCGGTGCCGCGATGGTCCTCGCCTCGACACTCGTCGCGGCAGGCCCGGCGTCCGCCGCGGAAGGGGGAAAGCCGTCCGAGCCGAGCCTGGTGGGAAGCGCGAAGCTGCTGCGCAAGGACGGCCAGGACGTCCGGTTCGCCTTCGACGCGCACGGTCTCTTCCCGGAGAGCCGGGGGACGTTCCGGGTCAGTCACGCGGGCGAAGGGTTCTCCGCCTACTTCCGGGGCAGGATCGACTGCCTGGTCGTCGGCGGCCCGGTCGCCGTGGTCACCGGCATCGTCGAGGACACGGACGTCCCCGGCCTGAAGGACCGGCGGGTCGGGATGACGGTGTACGACGACGGCAGGCGTGACCGGCTCGGCTACAGCTGGGGGCCGGACCCCGAGAACAAGCAGATCGTGCCGCCGTGCCTGAGCACCGCGACCTTCGAACGGGTCGAGAGCGGGGACTTCAAGGCCGTCGAATGGTTCCCGCCCGGCAGTGGGTCGGCTGATCACAGGAGTTCGGCCACCTTCTTCGCGGTCTCCTTCGCGGATCCAGGGTTCTGGCCGGTGACGAGGTTGCCGTCGACCACCGCGTAAGAGACGAAGGGCAGCTTCGCCTTTTCATAGAGCGCGCCGCGCTTCTTCATCTCTTCTTCGGCGTTGTAGGGCACGAGCTTGTCCACCTTCGCGAGGACTTCCTCACGCCAGGCGAAACCGGTGACCTTGCGTCCCGCGACAAGGTGCGAGCCGTCGGACAGCTTCGTGTTCAGCAGGCCGCAGTAGCCGTGGCAGACGGAGGAGACGATGCCGCCGCGTTCGAAGATCTCACGGGTGATCCGCTGCAGCTCTTCGCTGTCCGGGAAGTCGTACATGACCGCGTGGCCGCCGGTGAAGTAGATCGCGTCGAAGTCCGCCGAGTCGATCTCGCCGGGCGCCGCGGTGTTCTCCAGCAGCGCCATCCGCTCCGGATCGGCATGCCAGGCCTTGGCGGTCTTGTCGTAGCTGGGGAATTTCAGCGAGCGGGGTTCGAGCGGCGATCGTCCGCCCTGGGGGCTGACGATCGTCTGCTCGAAGCCTCGTTCGGCGAAGACGTGGTAGGCGTGGGTGAGCTCGGAGAGCCACAAACCCGTGGGGTGCGACGGATCGTCGTAGTGACCGACGTTGGTGACGACGTGCAGAACGCGTTTGGTCATTCGCGGGCCTCCTGATCCCGGACGGAGGTGGGGACCGGCAGGTGGAGGGCGAGCTGTCCTTCGGTCATCACGTCGAAACGGATCGGCAGGCGGGGTTCGAGCGAGCGGACGTCGTCGGAGAGGCGGCCCTCGCCCAGCCGGAGGCCGGCGCCGCGCGGGAACGTCGCGCTGCCCGCCGAAAGGACGTTCGTCTGGCTCAGTGTCGCATGCCACGCGTCCCCGATGGTGGTGTACGACGTGAGGCTCGAGACCTGCTCGCCGGACCGGTGCGCGGTCTGGCGCGGTGTCGCCGCCGAAAGGGCGAGGTCGGTCTCGCCGCGGTCGTTCGCCACGTGCGCTTCAGTGCGCTCCGCGTCGATGTCGACGTCCAGACTCGTCACCCATTTCGGGAATCCGTAGCCGTCGTGGCCGCGAACCTGGGCGATGTCGCTGCTGACCGGCAGTGACAGCACGTACGAGTGAAGATGGTCGTTCTTGAGCCCGGTCACGAGATCGAAGAACCCGAGCCGTCCATGCCGGGCGGGCCGGACCGCGATGCCCACGGCGGCCTCGGTGTAGAAGTCGATGTCGCACACGTCGTACCGGAACACCATCACCGACACCAGGCCGAGGCCGGGTGCGACCTCCAGCGGCGAAAGCTCCTCGGGGAGGCGGCGCCGGATCGCCCGGGAAGGTGCCGTCAGCGTCAGCCGGGCCGTCGCGATCCGGTAGTAGAAGTTGGGCGTCAGGGTCGGCCCGATCGGTGAGTCGACCCGCGTCTTGGGGAGCCGCCGGAAGAAGCCGACGCCGCTCACGCGCGGGTCGGCGGCGACGGTGTCGAGGTCGGTGTCCATGCGGTAGCGGTCGTACAGCCCACCTTTCGGGACGTCGACCGAGCGCCCGCCCAGCTCGACGGTGACCGTGTCCTGAACCATCGGATCTCCAATGTTTACGGCGCTTACATCGGCCACTGTAAGGATCGATGTGAGCGCTGTCAACACCGGTCAGTGCGGTCGTGTCGCCAGGATTGCGGCGAAGGCGGCGCGCACGTGCTCGGCGACCTCGTCGTCCGACTCCACCTGGAGCTTGCCGTCGAGGAACAAGTACGCCAGTCCGTGCGCCAGCGCCCAGCCCGCCGAGGCGAGTGCGTCCGATGGCTCGGAGAACACGTGCGCCATCGCCAGTCGCAGGAGTTCGTGGATGTCGGCCGCGGCTCGGACGCGCTCCTCGCTTCCCGTGTCGCAGGCGTTCCCGAACATCAGTCGGAACAGCGCCGGGCGGCGCAGGGCGAAATCGACGTAGGCGACCGCGAGTTCCGCCAGGTCCGCCGCCGACGCCGGAAGCTCGCGTCCCTTCGAGAGGTCTTCTTTCAGGTCGCGCAAGCCTTGCGCGGCCAGGGCCGACTCCAGGGCGTCCCTGTCGGCGAAGTGCCGGTACGGCGCTGTCGCCGAGACGCCGGCTTCACGGGCGACGGCGCGCAGGGAGAACTGCTCGCCGGCTTCGAGCATGCGCATCGCCGTGGCCAGCAACGACGCTCTCAGGTCGCCGTGATGGTAGCCACTCTTCGTCGATGTTGACACTGCTTACATTCCCTTCCTATGCTCATGTGAGCAATGTAAACATACGCGTTCGGGAGCAACGATGTCATCCGCAGTCGAGAAGACCTCCTCGCCGGTGTTCGAACCCTTCACGCTTCCCAGTGGCTCGACACTGCCGAATCGCCTGGTGAAGGCCGCGATGGAGGAGAACATGGCGAGCCGCGGGCAGGTGCCCGGCAAGCCGCTGTTCGAGCTGTATCGCCGGTGGAGCGAGGGCGGGGCCGGGCTGCTTATCACCGGCAACGTCATGGTCCACGCGGAGGCGCTCACCGGACCGGCCGGTGTCGTCCTCGACGCGGGCTCGCCGCTGGAACCGTTCCGCGAGTGGGCGTCGGCCGCGAAAAGCGGTGGTGCGCGGGTGTGGATGCAGATCAACCACCCCGGGCGTCAGGTCGGGGCGGACATGCCCGGCGTCGCCTGGGGGCCGTCGGCGGTCCGGGTGGACGTCGGCAAGAACAGCAAGCGATTCGCCGTCCCGGTCGAAATGTCCCCGCGGCGGATCGAGGAGACCGTGGCGCGGTTCGCCGAGACCGCCCGCCGCGCCGAAGAAGCCGGCTTCGACGGCGTCGAAGTCCACGCGGCGCACGGTTATCTGCTCTCCCAGTTCCTCTCCCCGCTGGCCAACCGTCGTGAAGACCGGTGGGGCGGAAGCCTGGAGAACCGGGCGAGGCTCCTGCTCGACGTCGTCCGGGCGGTCCGTGCCGTCGTGGCGCCCGGATTCGCCGTCGCCGTGAAGCTCAACTCCGCCGACTTCCAGCGCGGTGGCTTCGACGCCGACGACGCGGCGTCGGTCATCGCGATGCTCGCGCCGCTCGGCGTCGACCTGGTCGAACTCTCGGGTGGCAGCTACGAGAGCCCGGCGATGACCGGGCGGTCGGGCGACGATCGCACCCGCGCGCGGGAGGCCTACTTCCTGACCCTCGCCGAACAACTCGTGCGGACGAGCGCGCTGCCGCTGATGCTGACCGGCGGCGTGGTCCGGCGGCCGGTCGCGGAAGAGGTGCTGGCGAGCGGGGTCGAGCTCGTCGGCATGGGCAGCGCGCTGGCCGTCGATCCCGGGCTGCCCGCCAAGTGGCGGTACGACGCGGCCGCCAAGGTGGAGCTCGAACCGGTCCGTATCGGCGACAAGGCCGTCGCGTCCGCCGCGGGCATGGCTCGTGTCCGGCGGCAGCTGCGCCGTGTCGGCGCGGGACGGCGGACGAAGCCCGGTGTCGATCCGAAGCTGGCCCTGGTGGTGGAAACGGTGCTGCAGGCCGTCGCGCTTCGCCGATACCGCGGCTGGCTGCGCGGTCGCGCCGTCTGATCCGGATTCGCCGGTTCGAAGCAGTGCCACGATCGGCTCCGCTGTGCTATGTTCATATGAAGAACATGTGTGCGCGATCCGAACAAGCGCTTCGAACAAGCCGGGAGTGGGGATGGCTGAGCTGCTGTCGTTGAAGGAGGCCGTGGCACGGCTGGTGCACGACGGGGACACCGTCGCGCTGGAGGGCTTCACGCACCTCATCCCCGTGGCCGCCGGTCACGAGATCATCCGCCAGCGCCGCACCGGGCTGACGCTGGTCCGCATGACCCCGGACATCGTCTACGACCAGCTCATCGGCGCGGGCTGCGCGAGCAAGCTGATCTTCTCGTGGGGCGGCAATCCCGGAGTCGGCTCGCTGCACCGGTTCCGTGACGCCGTCCAGCACTCCTGGCCGGTACCGCTGGAGATAGAGGAACACAGTCACGCGGGCATGGCGAATCGGTACGTCGCCGGCGCTTCGGGCCTGCCGTTCGCCGTCCTGCGCGGGTACACCGGCACCGATCTCGCCACGCACACCGACACGATCAAACCCATCACCTGCCCGTTCACCGGTGAGCGGCTGGCCGCCGTGCCCGCCCTCAACCCGGACGTCACGATCGTCCACGCCCAGCGCGCGGACCGGTCCGGCAACGTCCAGATCTGGGGGATCACCGGCGTGCAGAAGGAGGCGGTGCTCGCGGCGAAGCGGTCGCTGGTCACCGTCGAGGAGGTCGTGGACGAGCTGGAGCCCCGGCCGGGCGCGATCGTGCTGCCGTCGTGGGCCGTCACCGCCGTGGCCGAGGTGCCCGGCGGCGCGCGGCCGTCGTACGCGGCGGGCTACTACGAACGGGACAACGACGCCTACCAGGCATGGGACGCGATCGGCCGGGACAGGGAGAGCTTCACCCGCTGGCTCGACGAGCTGACGGGAGTGAAGGCATGACCGAGTACACCTCCGACGAGATGATGAGCGTCGCCGCCGCTCGCGCGCTCGGCGACGGGATGTCCTGTTTCGTGGGCATCGGCCTGCCGAGCACGGCCGCCAACCTGGCCCGCCGCGGGCACGCGCCGAATCTGACGCTCATCTACGAATCCGGTTGCCTCGGCGCCAAACCGAGCAGGCTCCCATTGTCCATCGGCGACGGCGAACTCGCCGACACCGCGGACGCCGTGGTCAGCGTGCCCGAGGTCTTCAACTACTGGCTCCAGCCGGGCCGGATCGACGTCGGTTTCCTCGGCGCCGCCCAGCTGGACAAGTTCGGCAACATCAACACCACCGTCATCGGCCCGGACTACGCCAATCCCAAGGTGCGTCTCCCCGGCGCGGGCGGCGCTCCGGAGATCGCCGCTTCCTGTCGCGAGGTGTTCGTGGTGCTCCGGCAGAGCACCCGCACCTTTGTCGAGAAGGTCGACTTCGTGACCTCGTTCGGCCACGGCACCGGCAAGGGCGATCGCGAGCGCCTCGGCCTTCCCGGCGCCGGGCCGACGCTGGTGGTCACCGACCTCGGCCTGATGCGGCCCGACCCGGAGACCTCCGAGCTCACGCTGACCGAGCTGCACCCCGGGGTCGAGGTCGATCAGGTCGTCGCGGCGACCGGGTGGAAACTGAAGGTGGCAGGCGACCTGGGAACCACCCCGGCGCCGACCGAGGCAGAACTCCGCATCCTCCGAGACCTCACAAGGGCGAGCGCATGACCGACGTCTTCCTGTTCGACGCCATCCGTACCCCGTTCGGCAAGTACGGCGGGGCCCTGTCCGGGGTCCGTCCGGACGACCTCGCCGCCACCGTCCTGCGGGCGCTGGCCGAGCGCAACGACCTCGACCCGGCCACCGTCGACGAGGTGGTGCTCGGCGACGCCAACGGCGCGGGCGAGGACAACCGGAACGTCGCGCGGATGGCGGCGCTGCTCGCTGGCTGGCCGACGACCGTACCCGGCGCCACCGTCAACCGCCTGTGCGGATCCGGCCTCGACGCCGTCATGCAGGCCAGCCGGTCGGTCCAGGTCGGCGACGCCTCGCTCGCCGTCGCGGGCGGGGTGGAGTCGATGAGCCGCTCGCCGCTGGTCATGCAGAAACCGGAGAAGGCCTTCCCGGCGGGCAACCAGACGCTCTACTCCACCGCGCTGGGCTGGCGCATGGTCAACCCGAAGATGCCCGAGCAGTGGACGGTCTCGCTCGGTGAGTCCACCGAGCAGCTCGCCGAGCGCTACGGCATCGGCCGCGACGAGCAGGACGCGTTCGCCGTCCGTAGCCACGTCAACGCCGCCCGCGCCTGGGACGAGGGGTTCTACGACGACCACGTCGTCTCCGTCGAGGGCGTCGAACTCACCCGCGACGAAGGCATCCGGCCCGATTCCAGTCCGGAGAAGCTCGCGAAGCTCAAGCCGGTGTTCCGTCCACAAGGGACGGTCACGGCCGCGAACGCCTCGCCGCTGAACGACGGCGCCTCCGCGCTGCTGCTCGGTGACGAGGCGGCGGGGAAGCGGCTCGGCAAGGCGCCGCTGGCCCGGATCGCCGGCCGGGGCGCGGCGGGTGTCGATCCGGACGTCTTCGGCATCGGCCCGGTGCGCGCGGCCGAGATCGCCCTGGAGCGGGCCGGGATCGGCTGGGAAGACCTGGCCGCCGCCGAACTGAACGAGGCCTTCGCGGCGCAGTCGCTGGCCTGCCTGCGGGACTGGTCGAAACTCGACCCGGAGATCGTCAACGTGAACGGCGGCGCGATCGCGATCGGGCATCCGCTGGGCGCCTCCGGCGGCCGGATCCTCGGCACGCTGGCCCACCACCTGCGCCGCACCGGCGGCAGGTGGGGCCTGGCCGCCATCTGCATCGGCGTCGGCCAGGGGCTGGCCGTCGTCCTCGAAGCCCAGTGACCCACTGACCCGCGCTGGAGGGAACAGCATGTCCGCACCCGCAGAACTGAGGCTCCCGCGCTACCGGCGCGATCCTGAGGGAACACATCCGCCGCTCGACTACGCCGGCTACCGGTCGACGGCACTGCGGCACCCGAAAGAGCCGTTGATCGTGCTTCCTCATCTGCTGACCGAGGTCACCGGCCCCGCGCTGGGGCCGGGCCGGATCGGCGAATTCGACAACGACCTCACCAAGGGACACGCGGGGGAGCCGCAGGGCCAGCGGATCATCGTCACCGGGCGGCTGCTCGACGGCGACGGGCGGCCGATCCGCGATTCGCTCGTGGAGATCTGGCAGGCGAACGCGGGCGGGCGGTACCGGCACACCGGCGACCGCTGGCCGTCGCCGCTCGACCCCAACTTCGACGGCGCGGGCCGGACGCTCACCGATTCCGAAGGGCGCTACACCTTCACCACCATCAAACCGGGCGCGTATCCGTGGAAGAACCACGACAACGCCTGGCGGCCGGCGCATATCCACTTCTCGGTGTTCGGCAGCGCGTTCACCCAGCGGCTGGTCACCCAGATGTACTTCCCGGAAGACCCGCTGTTCTCGCAGGACCCGATCTTCAACTCCATCCCGGACGAGAAGGCAAGGCAGCGGATGATCGCGCGTTTCGACCTCGACCGCACCGAAGCCGAGTGGGCGCTGGCCTTCCAGTTCGACATCGTCGTGCGCGGCCGCGAGGCTTCGGTCTTCGAGGACGAGGAGGACGAGCACTGATGCCGGAGACGACGCCTTCCCAGACCGTCGGCCCGTACCTCTCCATCGGCCTGCCCTGGCCGGACGGGCCGGACGTCGTCCCCGCGGACGAGCCCGCCGCGGTCCGGATCCACGGCCGCGTCTTCGACGGCGCGGGCGAACCGGTCCCGGACGCGATGATCGAGACCTGGCAGGCCGACGCCGACGGCCGGTTCGATCACCCCGACGACCCGCGCGGGCCGGTCGCGAGCGGGTTCCGGGGCTTCGGACGCTGCCCCACCGATCCGGGTGGCAACTACGAGATCAGGACTCTCATGCCCGGTTCGCTGCCCGGTCCGGCGGGCAGCACGCAGGCGCCGCATATCGACGTCTCGGTGTTCGCGCGCGGGCTCCTGCACCGGGTGGTCACCCGGATCTACTTCGAGGACAACGACAACTCCGGGGATCCGGTACTGGCTTCGGTCCCGGAAGCCCGCCGGGGCACCTTGGTCGCCACCAAGGCCGGCGACGGCTACCGGTTCGACATCCGGCTGCAGGGCGAGGGGGAGACGGTGTTCTTCGATGTCTGAGCCAGTGCGAGTGCACAGTTCGGTGAAAGTGCACAGCGTCGCGGAAGGGCCGGTGGACGGCCCCGTCGTGGTGTTCAGCGGATCGCTCGGCAGCGATCACCGCATGTGGGAGCCACAGGTGAAACCCTTGGCGGAGCAGGGTTTCCGCGTGATCCGGTACGACACTCGCGGGCATGGCGCGTCACCTGTCCCGCCCGGTCCGTACACCCTCGCGGACCTCGGCGGTGACCTGCTCGCGCTGCTCGACGAGCACGGTGCCGAGCGTGCCCATGTCGTCGGGCTCTCGCTCGGCGGGATGACCGGGATGTGGCTGGGCGTGAACGCGCCGGACCGGATCGCGAGCCTCGTCCTGTGTTGCACGTCCGCGAAGCTCGGGCCGCCGAGCATGTGGGCGGACAGGGCGAAGACGGTCCGGGAGAAGGGCACCGCCGCGGTCGCCGAGGCCGGGGTCGGGCGCTGGCTGACCGCCGGTTACGCCGCCGCCGACCCCGAGCGGGCCGGGTATCTGCGCGAGATGATCGCGAGCGTCCCCGCCGAGGGCTACGCGTCGTCCTGCCAGGCCATCGAAACGATGGACCTCGTCGGTGACCTGCCCAAGATCGCGGCTCGGACCCTGGTGATCGCCGGGGCCGAGGACCCGGCCACCCCGGTCGAGCACGCCGAGGTGATCGCGGGCGGCATCCCGGACGCGCGGCTCGAAGTCGTCGAAGGCGCCGCGCATCTGGGGAGCTTCGAACAGCCCGAGCGGTTCACCGCGTTGATCCTCGAACACCTGGAGGCCGCCCGATGACCGACGACACCTACGAGACCGGAATGAAGGTGCGCCGCGAGGTCCTCGGGGACGCACACGTGGATCGGGCGGTCGCCCGCACCACCGAGTTCAGCCGCCCGTTCCAGGACTACATCACCCGGGGCGCCTGGGGATCGGTCTGGTCGAGGGACGGGCTCGACCGCAAGACCCGCAGTTGCGTCACCCTGGCCGCACTCACCGCGCTGCACGCCCACGACGAGCTCGCGATGCACGTCCGCGCCGCCGTCCACAATGGACTCAGCGCGCAGGAGATCTCCGAGGTCTTGCTGCACACCGCTGTCTACACGGGTGCCCCGGCCGCCAACACCGCGTTCGCCGTCGCCCAGCGGGTCCTGGCCGAACTCGGTGAGCCTGCCGCCCAGGAAGGGGGAGGAAGCTAGGACGCGTCCGGTAACTCTGTCCGCGGTCTTCGCGCCCAAGCGGTTCCTGACGGCACGGGCAGTTCCGGTACGAGGCTGAACCGCCCGCACCGTCAGGAACCACTCGGATCACGAAGCCCATCGAACAGAGTTGCCGGACACGTCCTAGGGTTCTCCTATGGACGAAGGCGAGGTGACCGAGCGCGGGGCGCATCATGTCCAGTCGCTGGAGCGCGGGCTGGCCGTGATCAAGGCGTTCAACGCGGACGCGGCCGAACTCACCCTGAGCGACGTGGCCCGCTCGACCGGGCTCACCAGGGCGGCCGCCCGCCGGTTCTTGCTCACCCTCGCCGACCTGGGGTACGTGCGCACGGACGGCAAATACTTCTCGCTCACCGCGCGGGTCCTCGAACTCGGTTACTCGTATCTGTCGAGCCTGTCGCTCCCGGAGGTCGCCCAGCCGCATCTGGAGCGGCTTTCCGCCGAGGTGCACGAGTCGAGTTCGGTCTCGGTGCTCGAAGGCAGGGACATCGTCTACGTCGCGCGCGTTGCCGTTTCGCGGATCATGACCGTCAGCATCAACGTCGGCACCCGCTTCCCGGCCCACGCGACCTCGATGGGACATGTCCTGCTGGCCGGTCTCGATGACGCAGACCTGCGGGACTACCTCGCCAGGGCGAAGCTCGACAAGCTCACCGCGCGGACCAAGAGCCGCCCGGAGGAATTGCTCGCCGAACTGGTCAGGGTCTACGAGCAGGGCTACGCGATGGTCGACCAGGAACTCGAAGAGGGCCTCCGTTCGATCGCCGCGCCGATTCGTGACCGGCAGGGCAAGGTCGTGGCCGCGGTCAACCTCTCCACCCACGCCAGCCGCACCACACGTGAGTCGGTCGAACAGGAACTGCTGCCGCCCCTGCTCGCGACGGCGCGCGCCATCGAGACCGATCTGGCCTCGGCGCCGCCCACCAAAGCGCGGCATGGCTGAGGTCGCCGGGCTGCTGCTCGCGGCCGGAGCGGGACGCCGGTTCGGCGGGCCGAAGGCGCTGGCCGTCCTCGACGGCGAGCCGTTCGTCGTCCGGTCGCTGCGCGTGCTCACCGACGCGGGCTGCGCGCCGGTCCGGGTGGTGCTGGGTGCCTCGGCCGCGGAAGTCCGCGAGCTCCTTCCCGAACCCGAGGCCGCGGTCGTGGCCGAAGACTGGGAGTCCGGCATGGGCGCGTCCTTGCGCGCGGGCCTGAGGGCGCTCGCCGGAACCGATGCCGAAGCCGCCGTCGTGCATCTCGTGGATCTGCCTGGCGTCGGCGCCGAAGTGGTCCGCCGGGTCGCCGCCGGGGCCGGCGAAGTCACCGTCGCGCGTGCCGCGTACGAAGGCGTTCCCGGTCACCCCGTCGTACTCGGCCGCCGATGGTGGCCGGAGATCGTCGCGGGCGCGTCCGGGGACAAGGGCGCCCGCGACTGGCTCAAGGGACGCCAGGACCTGCGGCTCGTCGAATGCGGTGACCTCGGCATCGGGCACGACGTGGACCGCCGCGAGGATCTTCCGGGCTGATCTCCCGCTCGCCGAGGCTTACGATCGGCACGTGACCGTCGAATCGCCCGAGAAACTGGCCGAAGCCCTCGAAACGGTCGGCTACCTCGCCGACGACGGCATCGCCACGGCCGGGTTCCTCGCCGTGGCACTCGGCCGTCCGCTGTTCTGCGAAGGCGAACCGGGCACCGGCAAGACTTCGCTCGCGCTGGGACTGGCCGAAGCGCTCGGCATGCCGCTCATCCGGCTCCAGTGTCACGAGGGGATAGACGCGGCGCAGGCACTGTACGAATGGGACTTCCCCCGCCAACTGCTGCATTTGCGCGCGCTGGAAGCCGCGGGTGACGGCGGACTCGACGTCGAGGCCGCCGAACAGTCCCTCTACACCGAACGCTTCCTGCTCTCCCGGCCGTTGCTGAAAGCGTTGCAGACCGCTCCGTGTGTCCTGCTGGTCGACGAGATCGACCGGGCAGACGACGAGTTCGAAGCCTTCCTTCTGCAGCTTCTCGACGAGAACGCGGTGACGATCCCCGAGTTCGGCGAGGTGCGCGCCGAACATCCGCCGCTCGTGGTGCTCACGTCCAACCGGACGCGTGAGGTGCACGACGCGCTGAAGCGCCGCTGTCTCTATCACTGGCTCGAACATCCGGACCTCGGCCGCGAGATCGAGATCCTGCGCCGCAAGATCCCGGCCCTCGGCGAGGCGCTCGCGACTCAGATCGCGACGGCCGTGCAGCGGCTGCGCGCGATGGAGTTGCTGAAACCGCCCGGGGTGGCCGAATCCCTTGATTGGGCTCAGGCACTCCTCGCGCTCGGGATGTCCGAATTGGACGCCGCGACCGCCGCCCGGACCCTCGGTTCGGTGCTCAAGTACAGCGAAGACCTGGACAGGGTCCGGGCCAAGCTGGACAAACTGCTCGCCTGAGCGTCAGCGGCGCCGAAGCGACGCGTCGAGCAGGGCGGGCGGGGTGTCGTGCTTCTCCTCCGGGGCCAGGTCGGTGCCCGGGGCGACGATCTCGTCGATCGCGTCGAGGATGTCGGCGGAGAGCACGGTGTCCGCGGCGGCGAGTTGCGACTCGAGGTGGTCCGGCGTGCGGGGGCCGATGATCGCGCTCGTCACCCCCGGATGCGCGACGACGAACCCGAGTGCGAGCTGGATCAGGCTCAGCCCGGCCTGGTCGGCGACCTTGACCAGCCGTTCGACGGCTTCCAGCCGGGCCCGGTTCGCGGGTCGGCTCAGGTCGAAACGCTGGGGCAGGACCGCCGAACGGTTCGTGCTGATCTCCCGGCCTTCCCGGACCGCGCCGGACAGCCAGCCCGATGCCAGCGGGCTCCACGCGAGCACCCCCATCCCGTATTCCTCCGTCACGGGCAGGACCTGCGTTTCGATCCCGCGCTGAAGGATCGAGTAGCTGGGCTGCTCGGTGACGTAGCGGCCAAGGCGGAACTCGCTGGCGGCCCACTGGGCCTGCACGATGCGATACGCGGGGAACGTCGACGAACCGAAGTAGCGGATCTTCCCCGCCTGCCGTAGATCCGTCAGCGCGGAAAGGGTCTCCTCGTCGCTGGTCTTCGGGTCCCAGCGGTGGATCTGGTAGAGGTCGACGTGGTCGACCCCGAGGCGGCGCAGGCTGTTGTCCAGTTCGGTGACCAGCCAGCGACGGGAAGCGCCCTGGTGGTTGCGCTCGTCGCCCATCGGCATGCTCGCCTTCGTGGCCAGCACGATGTCCTCACGGCGGCCCGCGATGGCCTTCCCGACCATTTCCTCCGACTGGCCGGCGCCGTACATGTCGGCGGTGTCGATGAGGTTGATCCCGCCCGTCAGCGCGGCGTCGACGATGGCGGTGGCCTCGTCCTGGGTGGTGCGCCCGATCGCGCCGAAGTTCATCGCGCCGAGCGCGAGGGTGCTGACCTGCACGCCGGTCCTGCCCAAGGTGCGGTACTGCATGACGATGTCCTCCATGGCAAAATGAGCAAGCGGAACGTTGCTCCGCTAACGATACGGAGCAGTGTTCCGTTTGGCAAGCCCGGTGGCAGAGGAGTGGCGTGATGAGTGAAGAGGGCACCAAGTCCAAACGCGCGGACGCCCGCCGCAACGAGAAGACCTTGCTCGACGCCGCCGCCGCGGTCTTCGTCACCTCGGGCGTCGAGGCGCCGGTCCGCGACATCGCGGCCAAGGCGGGCGTCGGGATGGGCACGATCTACCGGCATTTCCCGACCAGGGCCGACCTCATCATCGCCGTCTACCGGCATCAGGTCGACGCGTGCGCCGAAGCCGGGCCGGAGCTGCTGGCGTCGAGCGATTCCCCCTATGCGGCGTTACGGCGCTGGATCGACCTGTTCGTCGATTTCCTGGTCACCAAACACGGTCTGGCGGCGGTGCTGCAGTCCGACAACGCCGGATTCGAGACGCTGCACACCTACTTCCTCGACACCCTCCTGCCGGTATGCGCCCGCTTGCTCGACGCGGCGGCGGAAGCGGGCGAGATCCGCTCCGATCTGGAGGCGCTCGAAGTCCTGCGCGGCGTCGGGAACCTCTGCATCGGTGCCGAAAGCGATCCGCGCTACAACGCGCGCAAAATGGTCGGCGTCCTCATCTCGGGCCTCAGGACCTAGGTCCATGGCGGCGGCGCCATTCCGCACGCTACAACTCGGTCATGGAACGTACGCAGTGCTGTGTGGTGGGGGGCGGTCCGGCGGGAATGGTGCTCGGGCTCCTGTTGGCGCGAGCCGGGGTCGAGGTCACCGTTCTCGAAAAACACCAGGATTTCTTCCGCGATTTCCGCGGTGACACGGTGCATCCGCCGACGTTGATGCTGCTCGACGAACTCGGGCTCGGTGCGCGCTTCGCGGAATTGCCGTCGCGACGGCTTGAGAAGATGCGGATGCTGATCGGCGACGCGACCATCGTCGCCGCCGATTTCAGCCGGATTCCGGGGCCGCACAAATACATCGCGATGGTTCCGCAATGGGATTTCCTGAACCTGCTCGCCGAAGCCGCAGCCGAGGAACCCACGTTCACGCTGCGCATGGGGGCCGAGGTGCTCGGCCTGCGCGACGGTGGCGGCGTGCGTTATCGCGATTCCGACGGCGAGGAGCGGGAACTGGCCGCGCCGCTCGTGGTCGGCTGCGACGGCCGGGACTCGCTGATCCGCGCCGAGGCGGGGCTCGTGCCGAAGGAGTACGAGGTGCCGATGGACGTCTGGTGGGTCCGGGTGCCGAAACTCGAAGACACCGGCAAGGAAGCGCAGGTGTTCGGCCGATTCGAGGGCGGGTTCGCCGGTGTGACGATGGACCGCGGCGACTACTTCCAGACCTCGTTCCTGATCAGGAAGGGGCAGGACGCCGCGCGACGGGCCGAAGGGATCGAGAAGTTCCGGGAACGGATCGGCGGCCTGTTCGGCTGGAACGACGAGCAGTTGAGCGAGATCCGCGGCTGGGACGACGTCAAACTGCTGAAGGTGCGGATGTCCAAGCTCCCGCACTGGTACTCCGGCCGGGTGCTCTGCATCGGCGACGCCGCGCACGCGATGTCGCCGGTCGGCGGTATGGGCGTCAACATCGCGGTGCAGGACGCGGTCGCGGCCGCGCGGATCCTCGCCGCCCCGCTGCTGCGCGGGACGCTGACCGCGCGGGATCTCGCCCGCGTGCAGCGCCGTCGGTCCGTGGCCGTCTCGCTCGCCCAGCGGCAGCAGCTGGAGGAGCACAAGATGATCATCGAGCCCGCTCTCGACGGGACGCTGAACGAGCGGACAGTGCCGCTGCCGCTGCGGATATCGGACCGGTTTCCACAGCTGACCGCCCTCGCCGCCTTCATGGGCGGCATCGGTCCCCTGCGGGAGAAAACCCCGGCCTTCGCCCGCCGCTGACCCGCGTTTCGTCCTCTGGATGCGGTACTTGCACGCGCAAGACCGCATCCAGAGGACGAAACGCGCGCACAATGGGGGAGTGAGCGATCCACTGGCGGGCTTCGTCGGCTTCGCGGAGGCATTGCGCGAAGCCGGTTTGCCGTGCGACGCGCACCGAGTGCGGGCGTACCTCGAAGCCGTCGGCGAGATCGATCTGGCCGATCCGGACCAGCTGTACTGGGCCGGACGGTTGACGCTGTGCGCGGATCCCGACGACCTTCCGCGTTACGACGCCGCGTTCGACGGCTGGTTCACCGAAAAGGAAACCGGGTCACGGCGGCGCGGCCGGGAAGCGGCCCCGAAACGCGCCAGGATCGCCACGCTCGCGCAGGCGGGCCAGGGCGAGTCCGCCGCGGAACCCGACGAGCTCCGCGTGGCGGCGAGTGAGGAAGAGATCCTGCGGCACCGCGATCTCGCCGAGCTGAGTGTCGCCGAACGCGCTCACCTGCGGGAACTGCTCGCGAAACTGCGCCCGGTGCTCCCGTCACGGTCGTCTCCACGCCGTCGCGCGGCCCGGCGGGGCGCGCTCGATCCGTCGCGCACGCTCCGCGCGATGCTGGCCGGGGGTGGCGAGCCCGTGCGCCTGGCATACCGGCGGAAGGGGGTCCGACCGCGCCGCGTCGTCCTCCTGATCGACGTGTCCGGCTCGATGGGGCCGTACGCCGATTCCCTGTTGCGGTTCGCGCACGTGGTGGCGCGGCACGCTCCCGGCCGGGTCGAGGTGTTCACCCTGGGCACCCGGCTCACCAGGGTCTCCCGCCAGCTCCGGCTGCGCGATCCCGAGCACGCGATGCTCGCCGCGGCCGCCGCGGTCCCCGATTTCGCGGGCGGGACGAGGCTCGGCGAGACCCTGCGGGCATTCCTCGACCGGTGGGGACAACGCGGTGTGGCCAGGCGATCCGTGGTCACCGTGTTCTCCGACGGCTGGGAACGGGGCGACCCCGGCCTGCTCGGCGAGCAGCTCGCCAGGCTGCGACGGCTCGCGCACGTCGTATTCTGGGTGAATCCGCACGCGGGGCGGGAAGGTTACGCTCCCGTGCAGTCCGGCATCGCGGCCGCGCTCCCGTACCTCGATCGGCTGCTCGCCGGGCACAGCTTGGCCACATTGGAACGACTGCTGGTGGAGATCGCCGATGCGTGACGTACTGGACGAACTGCACCGCCGCTGGGCGGCAGGCGAGACGGTGGGGGTCGGCACCGTGGTGGCGACGTTCTCGTCGGCGCCGCGGAGCCCGGGCGCGGCGATGCTCGTCGCCCCGGACGGCACGGTCACCGGCAGCGTCTCCGGTGGCTGCGTCGAAGGCGCCGTCTACGAGCTCGCGCAGCAGGTGGTCGCCGAACGCGCGCCCGTGCTGCAGCGCTACGGCGTATCCGACGACGACGCGTTCGCCGTCGGGCTGACCTGCGGCGGGATCATCGACATCTACGTCCAGCACATCGACCGCGACTCGATGCCGGAGTTCGGCGACGTCGTCGAATCAGTCCACAGTGGACAGCCGGTCGCCGTGGTCACGGTGATCGAGCACGAACGGGAGGGCCTGGTCGGCGAGCATCTGGTCGTCTGGCCGGATCGTGTCGCGGGTTCGCTCGGCTCGTCGCGGATGGACGACGCCGTCGTCGACGACGCGCGCGGCATGCTCGCCGGCGGCCGCACGGGCACCCTGCACTACGGGCCGGACGGGCAGCGCCGCGGCGAGGGGATGACGGTCTTCGTCAACTCCTTCGAGCCGCCCGCGCGTCTGCTGGTCTTCGGCGCGATCGACTTCGCCGCCGCGATGGCGAAAATGGGCGCGTACCTCGGCTACCAGGTCACGGTCTGCGACGCGCGGCCCGTGTTCGCGACGAAGAGCCGTTTCCCGGACGCCGACGAGGTCGTCGTCGACTGGCCGCATCGCTACCTCAAGGCGGAGGCCGACGCGGGCCGGATCGACGGCCGGACCGCGATCGCCGTGCTCACCCACGACCCCAAGTTCGACGTGCCGTTGCTGGAGGTCGCGTTGCGCCTCGACGTCGGCTACGTCGGCGCGATGGGCTCGCGCAAGACCCACGACGACCGGTTCGCGCGGCTGCGTGAAGCGGGGGTCACCGAGGCGGAACTCGATCGGCTGTCCTCGCCGATCGGCCTCGATCTCGGCGCTCGTACCCCCGAGGAGACCGCGGTGTCGATCGCGGCGGAGATCATCGCGCTGCGGTGGGGTGGTTCGGGATCGCGGCTCGCCGAACTCAGCGGCCGGATCCACGGCTGACGCCGGGCACCGGCACCGCCTGGCTCGACTTGACCACCTCGAACGCGGGCAGGGTTTCGAACCGTTTGACGTGCTCGTCGAACAGCTTCCTGGACAGGGTCCGGCTCGCCTTGAGATCCGGGGTGAGCAGGACGACCACGTAGTCCCACTGCCCGACGATGCTGTAGCAGTGCTGGACCCGGGGTTCGGCCAGCATCCGCTCGCGGAAGGCCATGTGGTGCTTTTCGTCGTCGTCGGTCAGCGCGACCAGGATGACCGACGTCATCCCCGCGCCGAGCGTCTCCGGATCGAGCACGGCGACCTCGGCGCGGATCACGCCGGCGGCGCGCAGCCGGGTCAGCCGCCGCTGGACCGCGCTGGGGGAGAGGCCGATGGCGTCGCCCAGATCGTGCAGGGGGCGGGCGGCGTCGGCCTGGACGAGGTCGAGCAGCCGATGGTCGATCTCGTCGAGAGGCACGCAAGATTTTTGCACGCGGGCGGGAAAATTTACAATCGGCGTGATCGGTTCGCGGCCTAGCTTGAGTGTCATGGACCTGAAGCTGGACAACGTCGCCGAGGCGGCGAAGGTGATCGATCCCGTTTTCCTGAACTCCCCGCAGTACAGCGACGAACAGCTGAACGAACGGCTCGGCCGTTCCGTGCTGGTGAAGATCGAGACGCTGAACCCGTTGCGCAGCTTCAAAGGCCGGGGCGCGGACTACTTCGCGGCCGGGCTGGAGCCGGGGACCACGATGGTGTGCGGCACCAGCGGCAACTTCGGGCAGGCCGTCGCGTTCGCCGCCAGGAAGCGCGGTTTGCGGGCCGAGGTGTTCGTTCCGGCCGACATCTCCCCGGTCAAACTGCGGCGGATGAAGACCTTGGGGGCACGGGTGCGCCGGGTCGAGGGCGAGGCGAAGGACGCCGCGGCCGCCTTCGCCGCCGAAGCGCCGGACCGGGTTTTCGTGGTCGACGGCCGTGAGCCCGCGATCTCCGAAGGGGCGGGCACGATCGGGCTGGAACTGGCAGGGGCGGGTGCGATCGACACGGTCGTGCTCCCGGTCGGCGACGGCGCGCTGATCGCCGGCGTCGCGCTCTGGCTCAAGGCGCATTCTCCGGACGTCCGCGTCGTCGGAGTCGGGACCACGTCGGCGCGGGCGATGGCGACGAGCTGGCGGGCCGGTGAGCCGGTGACCGTCGATCGGGTGAACTCGTTCGCCGGTGGCATCTCGATCCGTACCCCGGAACCCGAATCCGTCCGGCGCCTGCGGTCACTCGTGGACGACTTCGTGCTGGTCGAGGACGACGATCTGCGCGCGGCCATGCGGCTGGGCGCGGAAACCCTCGGTGTCCTGCCGGAACCCGCCGGTGCCGCCGGGCTGGCCGCGCTGACCGTGCGCGACATCCCCGGCGACCGGGTCGCCACCGTGGTCACCGGGGCGAACGCCGCCTGGCCTCGGGAGTACCGAATGGACACTCGTACTTCCTCCGCATCTGCGCCGATATCTCTTTCCTGACGGCGCGCCTGCGGAGCCGTTCGTGAGTCACCCCCTGGTGGGGGTTGCCCTGGCAGGCCCTGAGTAGCACGCTCGACTGTGAGTCCGATCACGGTCACTCCGGGGTCGGTCCGTGACAACCGAATGACCGGCCGCTCCCGAACGACCCCGGACCAGCGCGGGGTTTCTCTTGCTTTTGGAGGCCTGATGCGCATCACCGTCACCGTCGACGGCACCAGCTACACAGACGACGTCGAGCCCCGCACCCTCCTCGTGCACCATCTGCGCGAACGGCTCGGGAAGGTGGGTACCGTGGTCGGTTGCGACACCAGCAACTGCGGTGCCTGCACCGTCCACCTCGACGGGCACAGCGTGAAATCCTGTTCGGTACTCGCGGTCCAGGCCGACGGCTGCGAGGTCACCACGATCGAGGGACTCGCCCGCGACGGCGAACTGCATCCGGTGCAGAAGGCCTTCCACGAGAACCACGCCCTCCAGTGCGGTTTCTGCACTCCCGGCATGATCATGCAGTCGATCGACCTGCTCGCCGACAATCCCGATCCGGACGAGAAGGCGGTCCGCGAAGGACTCGAAGGCAACCTGTGTCGCTGCACGGGTTACCAGAACATCGTCCGCGCGGTGCGCGACGCCGCCCACGAGATGCGGCCCGGCGCCGGACCCGAAGCCGAGCGGCTCGCTTCGGACACCGCTTCCCGTGTCGGCGCGGGTGGTGAGTGATGACCTCCACGATCGAACCGGAGGTCGGCAAGTCTCGTCGCCGCAAGGAGGACGAGCGCCTCATCACCGGCAGGACCCGCTGGACCGACAACCTGACCCTGCCCGGCATGCTGCACCTCGCGGTGCTCCGCAGCCCGTTCGCGCACGCCAAGATCGTCTCGATCGACGTCACCGAGGCGAAATCCGCGCCCGGTGTGGTCGCGGTCTTCACCGGGAAGGACCTCGATCCCGAGAGCGCCATCGGCATGCCGTGCGCGTGGCCGATCACCCCGGACATGAAATCGCCGAGGCGGCCCATCCTCGCCTCGGACACGGTGAACTTCGCCGGTGAGGGGGTCGCGGTGGTCGTCGCCCGCACCTCGGCCGAAGCGCACGACGCCCTAGAAATGATCGACGTCGACTATGACGAGCTGCCGGTCGTCCTCGGGTTGGAGAACGCGCTCGCCGAGGGCGCGCCGCTGGTGCACGAGGATCTTGGCACGAACCAGAACGCGTTCTGGGTCTTCGACTCCGCCGACGCGGGCACCGGATCCAGCGTCGAGGACGCGATCTCGAATTCCGAGGTCGTGCTCAAACGGCGGTTCCGTCAGCAGCGGCTGGTGCCGGCGTTCATGGAACCGCGGGCGTGCGTGGTCGACCCGACGGGCAATCAGCTGGTGATGTGGTCGGCCACCCAGGTCCCGCACATCCTCAAGACGATGACTGCGGCGACGCTCGGACTTCCCGAGCACAAGGTGCGGGTGATCGCGCCCGACGTCGGTGGCGGGTTCGGCGGCAAGATCGCCGTGCTGCCCGAAGAGACGATGTCGACGCTCATCGCCAAACGGCTCGGCAAACCGGTCAAGTGGACCGAGTCCCGTTCGGAGACGATGGTCGCCGCGCACCACGGCCGCGACCAGATCCAGGACATCACCATCACCGCGAACCGCGACGGCACGGTGACCGGACTCAAGGTCGAACTGCTCGCCGACATGGGCGCGTACCTCGGCCTCGTCGGCCCCGGCGTGCCGATCCTCGGCGCGTTCATGTTCAACGCGATCTACAAATTCCCGGCGTACCACTTCGCCTGCACCAACGTGTTCACCAACACCACGCTCACCGACGCCTATCGCGGCGCCGGGCGGCCGGAGGCCACGTTCGGGATCGAGCGGATGATGGACGAACTCGCCGTCGAACTGGGCATGGATCCGATGGAGATCCGCGAGAAGAACTGGATCAAGCACGAGGAGTTCCCGTTCACCACGGTGGCCGGGCTGACCTACGACTCGGGCAACTACGAGGCCGCCACCGCCAAGGCCAAGGCGCTCTTCGACTACGACGGGCTCCGCCGCGAACAGAAGGAACGGCGGGAATCAGGCGACCCGGTCCAGCTCGGCATCGGCATCTCGACGTTCACCGAGATGTGCGGTCTCGCGCCGTCGAGGGTGCTCGGCTCGCTGGACTACGCGGCGGGCGGCTGGGAACACGCGGAGATCCGCGTGCTGCCCACCGGCAAGATCGAGGTCATCACCGGCGCCTCCGCGCACGGCCAGGGCCACGAGACGGCGTGGAGCCAGATCGTCGCCGACAAACTCGGCGTCCCGTTCGAGGACATCGAGGTCATCCACGGTGACACCCAGTCTTCGCACAAGGGGATGGACACCTACGGTTCCCGGTCGCTGGTGGTCGGCGGGATCGCGGTGGTCAAGGCGGCGGACAAGGTCCTCGCCAAGGCCAAGCCGATCGCGGCGCATCTGATGGAGTGCTCCGAGGACGACCTCGAATTCTCGGCTGGCAAGTTCTCGGTCAAGGGCACGGATTCCTCGACGTCCATCCAGGACATCGCGTGGGCCGTGTTCTCGGCGCACAACCTGCCGGACGGGGTCGAACCGTCGCTGGACTCGTCGGACACGTTCGATCCGGAGAACTTCTCGTTCCCGCACGGCACGCATCTGTGCGCGGCCGAGGTCGACACCGAGACCGGGCGCGTGCGGCTGCGCTCCTACGTCTGCGTCGACGACGTCGGCGTGGCCGTCAACCCGCTGATCGTCGAGGGCCAGGTGCACGGCGGGCTCGCGCAGGGCATCGCGCAGGCGTTGTTCGAGGAGGCCGTCCACGACGAAGGCGGCACGCTGACCACCGGGACCTTCGCCGACTACCTGCTCCCCTCGGCGGCGGATCTGCCCAGTTTCACCACCGACCGCACCGAGACACCGTCGACGACGAACCCGTTGGGCGCCAAGGGAGTCGGGGAGGCGGGCACGATCGCCTCGACCCCGGCGGTGGTCAACGCCGTGGTCGACGCCGTCCGGCACTTCGGGGTGAACGACATCGAAATGCCGTTGACCCCGATGCGGGTCTGGCACGCCATCCAGCACGGGTCGGCCGCCGCGGGCGGGCTCGGCTCCGAAGCGGGTGGCGGTCTCGGTTCGATCGACGCCACCGGAGGTGCCCAGTGATCCCGGCCCCGTTCGAGTACGTCGCCCCGTCCACAGTGGACGAAGCGATCAGCGCGCTCGCCGAGGCGGGCGAGGACGCCAAGGTGCTGGCGGGCGGGCAAAGCCTGCTGCCGGTGCTGCGGATGCGGCTCGCCACGCCGACCACGCTCGTGGACCTCGGGAAGGTCGCCGAACTGCGCGGTGTCCGGGAGGACGGCGACGCGCTGGTGATCGGCTCGATGACCACGCATTACGACGTCCAGCGGGACGCGCTGGTCGCCGAGCACGCCGCGTTGCTCAAGGCCGCCACCGACACGGTGGCCGATCCGCAGATCCGCCACCGTGGCACGTTCGGCGGTGCCATCGCGCACGCCGATCCCGCCGGTGACCTGCTCGCTCCGGTGCTCGCGCTCGGCTGCGAACTCGTCGTCGCCGGGCCGGGCGGGCGGCGGACGGTCGCCGCGGCGGACTTCTTCCAGGACATGTTCACCACCGCGCTCGCCGCGGACGAGCTCCTGGTCGAGGTCCGGGTGCCGAAGCACACCGGCTGGCACGCGCATTACGAGAAGTTCAACCGGGTCGCGCAGGCGTGGTCGATGGTCGCGGTCGCGGCCTGTGTCCGCACCGAGGCGGGCACCATCGAGGAGGCGCGGGTCGCGCTGACCAACATGGGCTCGACCCCAGTACGGGCCGCCGGAGTCGAGGAGGCGCTGGTCGGCTGCGCGGCCACCGCTGAGGCGATCCGCGGCGCGGCCGAACGCGCGGCCGAGGGCACGAACCCCACGGCCGACGGCAACTCCGACGTCGAATACCGGCAGCACCTCGCGCGGGTGCTGACCGGCCGGGCGGTTCTCGCCGCGGCAGGTTCCTGAGAAGAAGGGAGGTCGGCCCGTGCGGCTCGACCACGAATTCACCGTTCCCGCCCCGGTCGGCGAGGTCTGGAAGGCCGTCGTCGACCCGGAGCGAGTGGCGCCGTGCATGCCGGGCGCCACCGTCACCGAGGTGGACGGGGACGCCTTCAAGGGCACGGTGAAGGTCAAGCTCGGGCCGATCTCCCTGCTCTACAAGGGAACCGGCCACTTCGTCGAGAAGGACGCCGACGCCAAGAAGGTGGTGATCAAGGCCGCGGGCAAGGACGCGCGGGGAGCGGGCACGGCGTCGGCGACGGTGACGCTGACCCTGACCGAGAAGGACGGCGTCACCCACGGCGCCGTCGCCACGGAGCTGGCGGTCACCGGCAAACCCGCGCAATTCGGGCGCGGGATGATCTCCGAGGTCGGTGGCAAGATCCTCGACTCGTTCGCGGACTGCCTGTCCGGCAAGCTCGCCACCACGCCCGAGCCTGAGAAACCGCAGGAACGCCCGCCGTTGCAAGCGGTCAAGCCGGTGACGGAGGGCGAAGCCATCGATCTGATGGAATACGCGGGCGGATCCGTGGTCAAACGCGTGGCACCGGTGCTGGTGGTGCTCGCCGGGGTGCTCCTCGTCGTCGCGATCGTGCGGGCTGTGACGCAGCGGACGAAATAGTGGCTTCTGCCGACCGTTGAACCCGGTATGAAGGCGGATCACGAAGTCGACGTGGCGGTGATCGGGGCGGGCCAGGCGGGTTTGTCGGCGGCGTATCACCTGCGCCGCGCGGGATTCGCCAATGAGGCGGGCTTCGTCGTGCTCGACCACGGCAAACGGCCCGGCGGCGCCTGGCAGTACCGCTGGCCTTCGCTGATCGTGGAGAAGGTCCACGGCATCCACGACCTCCCCGGGATGGCCTTCGGCACCCCGGATCCCAAACTGCCGGCGGCCGAGGTCGTTTCCGACTACTTCGGCCGCTTCGAACGCACCTACGATCTCCCCGTCCACCGGCCCGTCGATGTCCTGTCGGTGAGTGCCGAGGACGATCGGCTTGTCGTGGCGAGCGCGGCGGAAACCTGGGCGGCGCGCGCGGTGATCAGCGCGACCGGCACCTGGGACCGGCCGTTCTGGCCGCACTATCCGGGGCAGGAGACCTTCCGAGGCCGTCAGCTGCACACCGCCGATTACACCGGCGTCGAGGACTTCCGCGGCAAACGCGTCGTCGTGGTCGGCGGTGGCTCGTCGGCCGTCCAGCTGTTGCTGGAGATCGCGCCGTTCGCGCGCTCGACGCGGTGGGTGACCCGGCGCCCGCCGGTGTGGCGGGACGAGCCGTTCAACGAGAACTGGGGCCGTGAAGCCGTCGCGAAGGTCGATCGGCGTGTCCGCGAGGGCCTGCCGCCGAAGAGTGTCGTCAGCGTGACCGATCTGGCGGTGACGCCCGAGGTACGCGCCGCCCTCGACGCCGGGATCCTCGACCGTCACCCGATGTTCCAGCGGATCACGCCGGACGGCGTGGCATGGGCGGACGGCACCTTCGAGCCCGCCGACGTCATCCTGTGGGCCACCGGGTTCCGCGCCGCGATCGACCATCTCGCGCCGCTGCGCCTGCGCGGGGCAGGCGGGGGTATCCGGATGGACGGCACCCGCGTCGTCGCCGAACCGCGGCTGCACCTGGTCGGCTACGGCCCCTCCGCCAGCACCGTCGGCGCGAACCGGGCGGGCCGCGCGGCCGTCACCGAGATCCGGCGCCTGCTCGGACACTGAGGTCCCGGCTCGGTATTTGACCGATCGTTACAAAACGTGGCATGCTGCGGCCATGCCCCGCCCCAAGGGATTCGATCCCACCGAAGTGCTCGATGCCGCCGTCAGTACGTTCTGGCGCAAGGGATACGCCGCCACCTCGGCCCAGGACCTTGTCGACGGAACAGGGCTGGGGCGGGGGAGCCTGTACAACGCGTTTTCGGGCAAGCAGCAGCTGTTCAGCGAGGCGCTGCGCCGCTACGAGGAGACGACGGCCGTCCGGATCGAGGAGATGCTGGCCGGGCCGGAGTCCATCCGGGCGCGGGTCAGGCGTGTCCTGATGGACGTCGCCGACGACGAGCTGGACCCTTCGGCCGCGCATCGCGGCTGCCTCGCCGTCAACGCCGCCATCGAGCTCGGCGGGATCGACGACGAGGTCACCGCCCGCGTCCGCCACGACTTCGAACGGGTGGAGAACGCGTTCCACGCCGCCTTCGCCACCGCGAGGGAGGCGGGCGAGATCGGCCCGGACCGGGACCCGCGAGCGCTGGCGAGGTTCGCGCTCGCCGCGATGTACGGCCTGCGGGTGCTGGGAAAGACCGCGGACCGGCAGGCGCTCACCCAAATCGTCGAAACCACCGTCCAGGCGTTGTGAGGTTCCCGGGTTTCGGGCCGGATTTTTTAACGACCATTCCACTACTGGCAGGGAGCAAACCAAGTCATGACGAAGACCGTCGCGGTGCTCGGGGCCGGAATCATCGGTGCCCCGGTCGCACGCAATCTGAGCAAGGCCGGATTCGAGGTCCGTGCCTGGAACCGAACCCCGGCCAAGGCCGAAGCCCTGTCCGGGGACGGTGTTCGGGTCGCGGCGAGTGCCGCGGAGGCCGTCGCGGGCGCGCCGGTCGTGCTCACGGCCCTCACCGACGGCCCGGCGGTACTGGAGGCCATCCGCGCGGCCGGCCCCGCCGCCGGAACGATCTGGGTCCAGCTCAGCACCGTCGGTGACGCGGTCGACGAACTGGTCGCGTACGCCGACGAGCACGGCCTCGTCTTCGTCGACGCACCGGTGCAAGGCACTCGCCAGCCCGCCGAACTGGGCCAGCTGATCGTGCTGGCGGCGGGTGCCGCCGACGCACGTGAGACCGTCCAGCCGCTGTTCGACGCCATCGGCAAGCGCACGCTTTGGGTCGGCGGAGACGGCCGCACGGGCGCGGCGAGCAGGCTCAAACTGGTGCTGAACACCTGGGTGATCGCGCTGACCCACGGCGTCGGCGAGGCGCTCGCACTGGCCGAAGGGCTCGGTGTGGACCCCAGGCATTTCGTCGACGTCGTCACCGGCGGGCCGATGGACAATGGCTACTTCCAGGCGAAATCCACCGCGATCCTCGAGAACGACTACACCACCGCCTTCTCGGTCGACAACGCGGAGAAGGACTCCCGGCTGGTACTGGAAGCCGCGGCCCGCGCGGGTGTCCGGCTGGACGTCGTCGAAGCCGGTCGAGCCCGCTTCGCCCGCGCGTCCGAGGCCGGGCACGGCGACGAGGACATGGCGGCCGGCTACTTCGCCAGCTTCACCGATCGCAATTAGTCCTCTAAAGGCGATCGTTCACGTAGCGCACCTGGCCGGACTTGCCCCGCTCGAACCCCTCCCTTCCCGCGAGGTGTTCCGGAACGCCGACTTCCCACCAGGCGCCTGCTTCGGTCCACGAGTCCGGCTGGGTGCGCACCACGACCACAGCCGGCCGGTGCTCGGCCACCGCGGCTTCCCGCGCCTTCGCGTACGCCGCCCGCACGTCGTCCACAGTGGACGCCGTGAACACCGCGCATCCCAGCGATTCCGCATGCCGCGCGAAGTCGACGCGAGGAGGAGTGGTGTGCGCGCTCCGGCAGTCACCGAGGAAGTTGTTGAACGGTTTGCCGCCCTGACCCTCCTGCAGCCGGGCGATGACCGCGTAACCGTCGTTGTCGCAGACCACCGCCACGAAGGGATGCCCGGCGAAGGCGGCCGAGAACAGCTCGGAGTTCAGCATCAGGTACGAACCGTCGCCGAGCATCGTGGTGACCAGGCCCTCGGTATGCGCCATCGCCGCGCCCCATGCGCCCGCGAGTTCGTAGCCCATGCACGAGAACCCGTACTCGACGTCCATGCCGATCGAGCCCGAGCCGCGCCAGCCGCCGATCAGTTCACCCGGCATCCCGCCGGACGCGGTCATCACGTAGTCGTGCGGCTCGGAGAGATCGTTGACCGCGCCGACTACCTGTGCGTACGTCGGCACCTCGCCGGAAGCGGCGCGCAGGGTGTCGATATGCGCGTCCCAGCGGCCCCGCTCCGCCGAGGCACGCTCTGTCCACAGTGGATCGGCCTGCCAATTCTCCAGTTGGCCCGCCAGATCCACGAGACCCGCGTCGGCGTCGCCCACGACGGCCAGCGCGCCGTGCTTGACCGCGTCGAACCGGGCGGCGTTCAGGGTGATCAGCCGGACGCCGGGGGAGAACACCGTCCAGGACGCCGTGGTGAAGTCCTGCAGGCGAGTGCCGACGGCCAGCACCACGTCGGCCTCCGCTGCCAGGACGTTCGCCGAGGCCGAGCCGGTGACCCCGAGCGGGCCCGCGTGCAGCGGATGGCCGTGCGGGACCAGCGTGCGCCCCGCCGTGGTTTCGGTGACCGGGATGCCGTGCCGTTCGGCGAAGGCCAGCGCGCGCTCACCGGCGCCCGAATAGCGGACACCACCACCGAGCACCAGCAACGGTTTCCGCGCCGTCCGGAGCAGGCCTGCCGCTTCGGTGAGCGCCCGGCGATCAGGCCGCGGGCGCTGCGGGCGATGGGTCACCGGCGCGAACAACGCGTCCGGGAAATCGTAGGTCTCCGCCTGGACGTCCTGGGGGAGCGCCAGCGTCACCGGCCCCGCGTCCGCCGGATCGGTCAGCACCCTGGCGACCTGCGGCAGTGTCGAAAGCAGCTGCTCCGGCCGGACGATGCGGTCGAAATACCGGCTCACCGCGCGGAAGGCGTCGTTGACCGTGGCCGTCGGATCGCCGAAATGTTCCACCTGCTGCAACACGGGATCCGGCGCGCGGCTGGTGAAGGTGTCCCCTGGGAGTAGCAGTACCGGCAACCGGTTCGCGTGCGCGACCCCGGCCGCGGTGACCATGTTCAGCGCGCCGGGACCGATCGACGACGTCACCACGCCGACCTGCCGCCGGTGCGTGGCCTTGGCGTAGCCGACCGCCGCGAGCGCCATGCCCTGCTCCGTCTGCCCTCGCCATACGGGGAGCTCGTCCCGGTGCTCTTCCAGCGCGGTGCCGAGACCCAGGACGTTGCCGTGCCCGAAGATCGCGAACACCCCGGGGAACAAGGGGACTTCCCGCCCGTCCAGGGTTTCCGACCGCTGCGCCAGCAGCCAGCGCACCAGGGCCTGTGCCGTGGTCAGCTTCATGAGACCCGCCCTTCATGGCTCGTGACCGGGCAGCGCGGATCGAGCTCCTGGTCGTTCCACGTCTCGCGGACCCAGCCGTGCGCGGGGTCGTCGCAGAAGGCCATCGACCGCTCGTCGGCGGGCCCGGCCAGGACGTTCAGGTAGTACATCGGATAGCCGGGCGCGGCGACACAAGGACCGTGGTAGCCGCGCGGGATCAGGAAGACGTCGCCGTCCCGGACCGCGACGTCCTCGTCCAGTTCACCGTCGGAGGTGTACGTCCGGTGCAGGCCGAATCCTTCGCGTGAAGGGGTCACGCCGTCGCGGCCCGCGATGCGGAAGTAGTAGATCTCCTCGTTGACGACCTCGCATTCGGACGCCTCGTCGTGTTTGTGCGGCGGGTACGACGACCAGTTGCCATCGGGGGTGATCAGCTCGCAGGCGTTCAGCTTGTCCGCGTGGTCCCAGACACCGGGGACGCCGAAGTTGGTGACCTGCCTGGTCGCCTGTCCGGCTCCGCGCACCTCCACCGGCACGTTTTCGGCCGGTCCGTAACGCGGTTCGAGACGGCGGCTGCAGCGAGCCATCGGCAAGGCGACCTCGATTCCCGCGACTGTCGACAACTCGACTTCGGCATCCCGTGGCACATAGGCGAAATCCGTGACGCGGGTGAACACGGAATCGCGACCGCCGAGTGCGAAGACCTCTCCGTCGACCCGCACGGTGCAGGCACCCGCCAGCGGCAGGACGAACGCTTCGTACTCGCCCGTGCGCACCACCCTGGACTCCCCGGCGGCCAACGAGAGAACCCGCAGGCCGCTGTAGTCCCAGCCCGCCGAATCCGGGCTGAGCCGGACCGGGTCCCGCTCGTCCGAAAGCGTCCCGAGTGGACGGTGCAGCTTGCTCACAGCAACTCCTCGATCTCGTCGGCGGTGGGCATGGCGTCGGCGCAGGCGAGCCGGGAGGCGACGAGCGCGCCCGCCGCGTTGGCGTAGGTGGCGATGCGCACCGGATCCCAGCCGGACAGCAGACCGTGGATCAGCGCGCCGCCGAAACCGTCCCCGGCGCCGAGCCCGCAGACGACCTCGACCCGCTGGGGCGGCACGGTCCAGCGACCCTCGGCGGTGGCCACCAGCACCCCGTCCGCGCCTTTCTTGATCACGGCCAGCTCGACACCTCTGGCCAGCATCCGGGACGCGGCCTCGTCGGGGTCCGCCGTGCCGACGGCGACCTCCGCCTCGGTGCGGTTGCCGACGGCGACCGTGACGTGGTCGAGCATCCAGCCGATCTCTTCCTGCGCCGTCTCGGTGTCCGGCCAGAACATCGGCCGGAAGTCGAGGTCCAGCACGGTGTGCGAACGGCGTCCGCGCCGCTGGAGCATCTTGCGCTGGGTGCCGCGCGCCGGCTCGACGGAGACACCGGTGCCGGTGACCCACAGCAGCGGAACGGATTCCACGATGTCCCAGGGCACGTCGTTCTCGGTGATGGTCAGGTCCGGGGCGATGGGGGACCGGTAGAACAGCAGCGGCGGATCCGCGGGCGGGTCGAGGGCGCAGAACACCACCGGCGTCTGCAAACCGGCCGCCGTCCCGACGTGCTCGGGGGAGACGCCGAACTCCCGCAGCGCCTGCCGCACGTACTCGCCGAAGCCGTCCGGGCCGACCTTCGTCAGCACCGACGTCGAGCGGCCGAGCCGCGCGGCGGCGACCGCGACGTTGGTCGCGGTGCCGCCGAGCGACTTGGCGAAGGTGCTGACCCCGGCCAGCGGCACGCCGCTCTGTTCGGGGTAGAGGTCCACCCCGACCCGGCCGACGGTCAGCGCTTCGAGAGCGGTCATGAAGGGGACTCCGCGGCTCGCAATTCGTGTTCGAGGGCTTCCAGTTCCGCGCCGCCCGCCATCTGCCGGGTCAGCTCGGCCAGATCGATCTCGGACTTCTCGTACGCGCCGAGCGACGCGCCCCGTTTGAGCAGCAGGAAGCGATCGGCCACCGGGTACGCGTGGTGCGGGTTGTGCGTGATCAGCACGACGCCGAGCCCCCGGTCACGGGCCTGTGCGACGTACTTGAGCACGACACCCGCCTGTTTGACCCCCAGCGCGGCCGTCGGCTCGTCGAGGATCAGCACCTTCGCCCCGAAGTACACCGCGCGGGCGATGGCGACGCACTGCCGCTCACCACCGGACAGCGTGCCGACCGGCTGCTCGACGTCACGCAGGTCGATGCCCATGTCGGACAACGCCTTCTTGGTCGTCTCGCGGCCCTTCTTCCGGTCGAGCGCGCGGAACGGGCCGAAACCGACCGTCGGTTCGGAGCCGAGGAAGAAGTTCCGCCACACGCTCATCAGCGGGACGACCGCCAGATCCTGGTACACCGTCGCGATTCCGCGATCGAGCGCCTCACGCGGCGAAGCGAACTTGACCGGCTCGCCCTCGACCAGGAACTCGCCCTTGTCGTGCTGGTGGACCCCGGCGAGGATCTTGATCAGGGTGGATTTGCCGGCGCCGTTGTCGCCGAGCACGCAGGTGACCTCGCCCGCGTCGACCACGGTGGAGACGTCGCGCAACGCGATCACGCTGCCGTAGGTCTTGCCGACGTCCTTGACCTCGAGAAGACGACTCATCGCCGCACCCTTTCCGCGCGCCGCCGGAAGGCGTTGTTGACCAGGACCGCGGACAGCAGCATGACCCCGAGGAACAACATGAACCAGTCGCTGTCCCAGCGGGCGAACACGATGCCCTGCCGCGCCATCCCGAAGATCAGCGCGCCGATCGCGGCGCCGATCGCCGAACCGAATCCGCCGGTGAGCAGGCAGCCGCCGATGACGGCCGCGATGATGTACTGGAATTCCAGCCCGATGCCCTGGTTCGCCTGGACGCTCGCGAATCGCAGGATGTTGATCGAACCGACCAGCCACGCGGCGAGCGCGGTGGTCATGAACAGCAGGATCTTGGTGCGCACCACCGGGACCCCGACCGCGCGCGAACTCTGCGCCGAGCCGCCGACGGCGAAGATCCAGTTGCCGAACCGGGTCCGGACGAGCAGCCAGGCCGCCAGCACGGCGAACCCGATCCACCAGACGATGGAGATCTGGAACGCGGTCCCGCCGATGTCCACTGTGGACGCGAAGACGAACCCCGCGGACTCGTAGCCGTCGGTCGACCGCATTCCGGACACCTGGACGGTGCCGGTGACCAGTCGGGTCACGCCGAGGTTGAGCCCCTGCAACGCCAGGAAGGTGCCGAGGGTGACGATGAAGCTGGGGAGCCCGGTGCGCATCACCAGCCAGCCGTTGAACGCGCCGACCGCGAGCGCGAAGACCAGCGACGCGAACAGCGCGAGCCAGACGTTCCAGCCCGCCTGCGTCGCCAGTGTCGCGGTGACGAGCGCGGTGGACGCCGTCATCACGCCCGCCGAGAGATCGAATTCGCCGCCGATCATCAGCAGGGACACCGCGACCGCCATGATGCCGAGCGTCGAGGCGTCGTCGAGCCAGGTCGCCACGCCGCTGCCGCTGAAGAACTGGTCGGTGACGAGGGTGAAGAACAGGAAGACGACGACGGCGCCGAGCAGCGCGCCGATCTCGGGGCGGACGACCAGCCGGTCGAGCAGCCGGGGTTTCGCGATCCGTTCGTCGAGCGTGGTGGTTGTCATCGCGTGCCCCTTTGCACGTACTGGCCGACGGTGTCCACAGTGGATTTGTCGACCAGGTCGGGGCCGGTGAGCACCGGTTTCCCGCCGCCGACGACGTTCGCGTTGTCCCGGTAGAGCTTGAGGAACTGCACCGGGAGATAGCCCTGCTCGTACTGTTGCTGGTCGACCGCGAAGACCACGTCGCCCGCCTTGATCGCGCCGACGACGTCCGTGTTGAGGTCGAACGTGCCGACCTGGGCCTTCGAGCCGACCGCCTTGATCGCGCTCACCGCCCGAGCCGCGACCTGGGAGTTCAACGTCAGAACGGCGTCGAGGGCGGGGTCGGTCTGCACCGCGCCCCTGATCCGGGATTCGGCGTCGGTGGGGTTGCTGATGTCGACCTGCAGGGTCTGCACGTCGCCCGCGAAGCCGGTCTTGGCGCCGTCGCACCGCTGCGCCTGCCCGACGTTGCCCGCTTCGTGGACCACGCAGAGCAGCTTCTTCTTGCCGAGTTCCCGGAACTTCTTCCCGGCCTCCTCGCCGGCGATGGTCTCGTTCTGCCCGACGTGGGTGAGCGCGCCGTAGCCCGCGCTCTTGTCCTCGCCGGAGTTGATGGTGATGACCGGGATCCCGGCGCGGACCGCGTTCTCGATCGAGGTCTTGAGCGCCTCCGGGTTCGCCATCGACACCACCAGCCCGCCGACCCGCTGGGCGACCGCGTTGTCGATCAGCTTGGCCTGGTTGCCGGGGTCTCCGTCGGAGTTGTACTCGACCTGGACGTCGAGCTGCCTGCCCGCCTCCTCGGCGCCGTTCTTGACCACGTTCCAGAACGCGTCGCCCGCCGTGCCGTGCGAGATGACCGCGACCCGCAGCGGACCACTCGGTTGCGCAGTCGTCGCCGGGCCCGCGCCCGCGGCGGGTTTCTCCTCGGCCTTCGGCCCGGTGCACGCGGACAGGAGCAGCAGCCCCGCCACGACCACCAAAGCCTTCTTCAAGCGATGGGACATCGTCGTCTCTCCTCGCTTCTTCCGTTACCTGGCAGCCGGGAGCCGGCTGACGATTCCGTCGAGATGCGCCAGGCTCCTGGCGACATCCCGCTTCGGCAGATCCTCCGGGCTCCCCTCGCTCAGCGCGGTGTCCTGTTCGAGCACGTACCACCCGTCGTAGCCCGCCTCGTGGACGGACCTGACCATCGTTTCGATGTCGACGTCCCCGTCGCCGAGGGGGACATAGAGACCTTTGCCCACGGCCTCGGCGTAGGGAAGCCTGCCGGCGCGGACGTCTTCGGCGAGTTCGCCGCGCACGTCCTTGAGATGCAGATGCCCCACCCGATCGGGGTACCGCTTCGCCAGCGCGACCGGATCGGTCCCGCCGATCAGGAGATGCCCGGTGTCCAGGCACAGCGGGAGTGCGGAATCGGCGAGGAAACGCTCGACCTCCTCCTGGGTCTCCGCGTGCGTCCCGACGTGCGGGTGCAGCACGGTGCGAAGGCCGTGGCGCGCGGCGATCTCCCCGATCTCGCCGGAGGTCTCGACGAGGGTCGTCCATTGGGTGTCGCTCAGCTTCGGCCGGTCGTCGTAGCCGTCGAGACCGGTGGCGGCGGCGAGTACGAGCACGTCACCGCCGCAGGCCGCGAACAGAGCGGCGGACTCCTCGGCCTCGGCCCGCGCGGCTTCGGGATCCTTGTGCAGTACCACGGCGAGGAAACCGCCGACCAGTTCGAGTTCGTAGCCGCCGAGCAGTTCGCGCAGCGCGCCCGGATCACGCGGCAGGTAGCCGGGCGGGCCGAGTTCGGTGGCGCGCACCCCCAGCTCCGCCATTTCGCCCAGTACGGTGCCCGCGTCGAGCACGCGGCCCCAGCCGGGGACTTCGCAGACACCCCAGGAGATCGGGGCGGCGGCGATGCGGATCCGGGGTGTCGTGGCTGTCATCGGCGGCCTCCGGGAGATCGGGTTAGAGCGCTCTATTGATTAGAGCGCTCTAATCATGTAGCGTCCGTCACAGTAAAGTCAAGAGCAAGGGGGAGAGTGGAAATGGCGCGACCGACGATGGAGGACGTCGCCGCGAAGGCGGGGGTGTCCCGTGCGCTCGTGTCGCTGGTGATGCGGAACGCGCCGAACGTCTCCGACGAACGGCGCACGCGCGTGCTGTGCGCGGCGCACGCGCTGGGTTACGAACCGCACGCGATGGCCAGGTCCTTGGCGAGCCGGACGTCGACCGTCCTCGGCGTGATGGTCTCCGACCTCCGCAACGCCTTCTTCGCCGACGTCGTCGAGGGCCTGGACGCGGCGGCCGAGGCGGCCGGGTTCCACTTGATCCTCAACACCGGCGGCCGCAGTCCCGCGCGCGAACGTGCCGCACTGAAGAGCCTGCTGTCCTTCCGGCCCGCCGGGGTGATCCTGCTGTCGCCGGTGGTCCCCGCTTCGGCGATCGAGGAAGCGGCCGCGCAAGGTCCCGTCGTCCTGGTGTCGCGCACTTCCCGCGCCGCG
The DNA here is from genome assembly GCF_042797905.1 of Amycolatopsis sp. NPDC057786. Taxonomy (NCBI): domain Bacteria; kingdom Bacillati; phylum Actinomycetota; class Actinomycetes; order Pseudonocardiales; family Pseudonocardiaceae; genus Amycolatopsis; species Amycolatopsis sp. NPDC057786. The sequence goes on along the minus strand of NZ_JBHVKW010000012.1, from coordinate 6,073 downwards.
GGCGTGGACACGGTGAACGACGACGGCGAGGCCGGTTCCGCGCTCGCCGTGGACCACCTGGTTTCCCTGGGGCACCGAAGGATCGCCCATCTGGACGGTGGGCTCGCCGCCGGTGCGGCGGCCCGGCGCCGGGGTTACCAGCGAGCCATGCGGAGGCATCGGCTGCACCCGATCATCGTGCGCAGCGAGCATACGGACACCGCCGGGGAGAAGGCGGTGCACGAACTGCTCAGCGATCCCCCGCAAGGAGGAATGCCGACGGCGCTGGTGGCGGGCAACGACTTCAACGCCGTCGGCGCGATCTCCGCGCTCGAAGAGGTGGGCCTGCGGGTGCCGGAGGACGTTTCCGTGGTCGGCTACGACAACACCTCGCTCGCCGCGCTGCGTCATCTCTCACTGACCACCGTGGACCAGCCGCGCACGGAAATGGGCAGGCTGGCCGTCGAAGCGCTGCTCGAACGGATCCGGGGCGAACGCGCCGAACCGGTCCGGCATCTGCTGCACCCGTCGCTGGTGGTCCGTTCGACCACCGCCGCTCCAGAAAGGTAACCACATGAGGTTGGGACTCGCCGGCACCGGCCGGATCGGCACTTCGCACGCCGAGACCTTGAAGAGCTTCGACGAGGTTTCCTCCGTGGTCGTCGCCGACGTCGACGCCGCGCGTGCCCAGGCCACCGCCGCGAAACTCGGCGTCGAAGCGGCGGCGGACATCCCCTCGCTTTTCGCGTCCTCTTTGGACGGTCTGGTGATCGCCGCGGCGACGGACGCGCATCCGGAACTGATCCTCAAGGCCGTGGACGCCGGCATCCCGGTGTTCTGCGAGAAGCCGGTCGCCGCCGACATCCCGGGAACGCTCGCGGTGATCGACAAGATCTCCGGTGCCGACGTGCCGGTGCAGATCGGTTTCCAGCGCAGGTTCGACGCGGGCTACGCCGCCGCCCGGGCGGCGGTGGCCTCGGGCGAACTCGGCTGGCTGCACACGCTGCGCGCGACCACGCTCGATCCGGCACCGCCGCCCGCCGAGTACGTCGCGCACTCCGGCGGTCTGTTCCGCGACTGCGGTGTGCACGACTTCGACGTCGTCCGGTTCGTGAGCGGCCGTGAGGTCGTCGAGGTCTACGCGGTCGGCGCCAACAAGGGCGAGCGGTTCTTCGTCGACGCCGGTGACGTCGACACCGCGGCCGCGACGCTGACGCTGGACGACGGAACCCTGGCGGTGGTTTCGCTGACGCGCTACAACGGCGCGGGCTACGACGTCCGGCTGGAAGTCCTCGGCTCGGCGGGCAACGCCGTGGTGGGCCTGGACGACCGCGCGCCGCTGACCTCGGTGGAACCCGGTGTCCAGCCGTTGCCCGGCCCGGCCTACCCAGGGTTCATGGAACGCTTCCGCCCCGCGTACATCAGCGAGCTGAAGGCGTTCCTCGACGTCGCCGCCGGTCGCGCACCGAGCCCGTGTGGCGCGGCGGACGCGCTGGAGGCGTTCTACATCGCCGAGGCGTGCGAGGTCTCGCGCCGCGAACGGCGCCCGGTCCGCGTGGACGAGGTCCGCGTCTGACCGACCGGCACGCGTGACTGACCGACCGGCACGCGTGACTGACCGACCGGCACGCGTGACTGACCGACCGACACGCGTGACTGACCGGACGACACGCGTGACTGGGCGGCCGACACGCGTGATCCGGTGGACGACACGCGCGTGGCCGGGGCTCGCGCCGAGTCGGCCGTCCAACCACGCGAGACGGCCTTCTGATCACGTGTGTCGTCCTTCCAGTCACGCGAGACGTCCACTCGCGCACCCGGCGGGGCATACCTGAGACACGGTCGGCTCCAGCGACCCGAAGCAGTCACGAGCACTTGCCGCCGGTATCACGTGCGAAGGTCGATTTTCCTCAGCCGAACACTCAAGGCCGTGTCGCGAAAGCCACTTTGGGGGGCAGCACACGCGCGCTAAGGTGGGTGTCGGCCCCGGCCGGGGGCGGCCCGCCGCCCGGGCCCCGCCCTCAGGCCGGTGAGCCCCACCCCCGGTCGGGCAAAACCACGCTCGCAAAGTTGGCTTTCGCGACACGGGCCGGGGCCGACTCGCCGCCTGCACCGCACCCCGCACGGACTCCGCACCGCGCACCGCGAAGGCAGTTTCCTGCCATGAACGGTCCGCCACGGGCCGACTTTCGCTACGGTGACCGCGAACCACAACAGGCGGCCGGTTCGTGCCGCCGAACGCGCGAGGAGTGCGGATGCAGCCGAATCCACCGCAGCCCGGCTTTCCGCAGCACGGTCAGCCGACGGCGAGCGGACCTCAGCCGTGGGGCCAGACGGCGCGGCCCAAGCCGAGGGCCAACGCCGCGGCGGCGATGATCGCGGGCATCCTGGCGCTGCTCGCCGCCGCCATGCTCGTGTGGTTCGCGCTCTACAACGTCATCGTCGCCACGGAGGCGGACGGCCGTCCGTCGGGTATCACGGTGCAGAACATGGTCACCGGTGTCATCTCCGCCATGTTCCTGGTGATCGCGGCGGTATTCACGCTCGCCCGCCGGATTCCCGGCGCGTGGACGCTGTTCGGGCTTTGCGCGTTCTCTGTGGTGGCGTTCTTCGTGGGGGCGCCCTTGGTGTGGGGCACGCCCTTCGGCACTCAGGTCAAGTGGCTCTTCAGCTTCGACGACGGCGACAGCACCGCGATGGCGCTGACGATCATCCTCGCCGTTCTGACGGCGATTTCGGCGGCGATCGCCGCGGGCGTGAAGTCGTACGACACCAAGAACTAGAGCTCGTCCAGGATCAGTTTCGCGCGTTCCTCCACGAGCCGGTAGCCGGAGCGCGCGGCGAGTTCCTGTGCCAGCTCGCCGTGCGTCCGGGCTTCCGCGAGCTTTCCCAGTTTCAGCAAGGTTTCCGCGAGCCCGGTCCGTGCGGCGGCCTCGCACCAGAAAAAGCTGGTCGTGCGGGCGATGGACAACGCGAGCCGATAGTGCTCGGCCGCCTCCTCCGGCAGGCCGAGCCGCAGGCAGACCTCGCCGAGCCCTACCAGCGTCCAGGCTTCGGTGCCCCGGTCGCCGATCTTGCGGGTGAGTTCGACGGCTTCGAGCGCGTCCGCGCGGTTCTGCTCGCTCGGGTCGCGCCTGCTTTCGAGCACGGCCCTGCCGGACAGCGCTGTCGCCTCGCCGTAGGTGTAACCCAGCTCGCGGTTGGCCGCGAGCGCGCGGGTGTAGAAGTCGTAGGCGTCGTCGAGGAGACCGAGGTCGCGGTGCACGTTGCCGAGGTCGACCAGCAGGACCGCGACGCTGAACCGGGCGCCGTCCCGTTCGGAGACGGCGAGCGCGCGGGTGAAGTTGGCGAGCGCCTCGTCGAGCTGACCCGTCTGCCAGTACGGGAAACCGAGGTTCGCCAGTGCCATCGAGACGGCGGGCATGTTGAGTTCTTCGCACAGCCGCAGGGATTCCAGCCCGCAGCGGATCGCCTCCTGCGGGTCGCCGAGACGCTGGTGCACCGCGCTCAGATTGTTGAGCACGGCCGCGCGGCCGGCGTCCCAGCCGTCGAGGAGGTCACCGCGCAGGGCGCTGGTGAGGTGTTCGCGCGCTTCGTCGTAGCGGCCGCTGTTGACGCAGGCCAGCGCGATGCTCAGATGCATCGCGGCCTGAGCTTGGCCGGCGCCGCTGCGGCGGGCGGCCTTGAGCGCGGTCGAGGCCGTGTCGATCCATTCCGCGTGATGCCCGCGCTGGTGGAAGAAGGCGCGGAGCGCGTCGGCGAGATGCCACGAGAACTCGGGCGGGCCGTGTTCGGCGCTGTGCTCGACGGCGGCGGCGAGGTTCGGCCATTCGGCGTCCAGCCAGGCCAGCGCCTCTTCGGTGTCGGCGAAGGGTTTGTCCGCCGGTGCTTCGCGCGGCAGGCGCAGGAAATGCGGGATGAGGGCACGCCCTGCGGCGTCGGCGGTGCTCAGGTAGCTCTCGAAGAGGCGCCTTTCCGCGGCGTCACGTTCGGCCTTGGAGTCCTCCGACAGCGTGCGGCCGGCCGCGAAACTGCGGAGAAGGTCGTGAAACCGGTAGCGCCCAGGGGTGTAGCGCTCGACCAGGTGCGCCGCCGCGAGCGCCTTGAGTTGTTGGTTCGCCTTCGAGTGCGGAACGCCGGTCAGCGCCTGCGCGGCGGGAGCGGTGAACGTCTGGCCGGGAACGAGCGCGAGACGACGGAACAGCTCGCGGTGCTCCTCGGGAAGCGCCCGGTAGGAGACGCCGAACGCCGTGGTCACGGCACTTTCCTCGGCGCCGTCGACGGTCAGCTCCGCCAGCGGGTCACCGCCGGCGAGCTCGCGGGCGAGTTCGGCGATCTCGGGTTCGCCACTGGCACCGAGGTTGGCCGCCGCGATCCGGAGGGCGAGCGGGAGATGCCCGCACAGCCGCGCCAGTTCCGCGGCCGCGACGGCCTCGGCGGCGACGGTTTCGCTGCCGAGCACGGCTTCCAGCAGATGCCGCGCGTCCTCGGCGGGCAGCACGGACAGCGGGAGCGCGCGAGCGCCGGTACGGGCGATGAGATCGCCGAGCCGCTGGCGGCTGGTGACCAGGACGGTGCCCGACGGCGGCAGCAGCGGCAGCACCTGGCCGCTGTCGCGCACGTTGTCGAGCACCAGCAGCACCCGGCTGTCGGCGAGAAGGGAGCGGAGCAACGCCGCCCGTGTGTCGGTGTCCGGCGGGATCGCCTTGGGCGCGGTACCGAGTGCCTGCAGGAGCTGGGTGAGCGCGACGGCCGGGGTGAGCGGTTCGTGCTCGGGGTCGAAGCCGCGCAGGTCCAGATAGAGCTGGCCGTCGGGGAACGCGTCGCGGACGCGGTGGGCCCAGCGGACCGCGAGCGCGGTCTTGCCGACGCCGGCGGTCCCGCTGATGACCCAGATGTCGGTGCCGCCGCCGGGGTGCCGGGCGGCCTCGTCGAGCCGTTCCAGTTCGGTCGCGCGCCCGGCGAATCCCCGGACGTCGTGCGGCAACTGGGCCGGGCGGACCGGCTCGGCCTTGAGCCCGGCCGTCGCGGGTTCGAGCGCGGGATCGGCGGCGAGGATGGCGGCTTCCAGCCGTCGCAGCTCGGGGGAGGGATCGAGGCCCAGCTCGGAACCGAGCCTGTCCCGCAGCGCGCGGAAGGCCTCGAGAGCGTCGTCGGTACGGCCTTCGCGGTGCAGCGCGAGCATGAGCTGGCCGACGAACCGCTGGCGCAAGGGATGCGCGGCGACCAGCTCGGTCAGCTCGGCGAGGACCTGCCTGCCGCGGCCGAGCCGCAGCTGCGCTTCGGCGCGATCCTCCAGCGCCGTCCAGCGTGCCTCGTTCATGCCGCCGCGGAGCCGCTGGGCGATCTCGCCGCTCACCACATCGGACAACGCTTCGCCACGCCACAAGCCGAGCGCTTCGTCCAAAAGCTCCACGGCGGTCGCGTCGTCGGCGCCGCGGGCACGCGCGGTCAGGTCGGTGAAGCGGTGCAGGTCGACCTGGCGCGGGTCGACCTTGAGCAGGTACCGGGTCCCCTCGGAGACGATCTCCGGCCCGCCCGCGCCGCGGAACACCGCGCGCAGCCTGGACACCAGCGCTTGAACAGTGTTCCGTGCACTGGCAGGGGGTTCTTCGGGCCAGAGCAGGTCGATGATCCGGTCACGCGGCACCGGCTTGCCCGCCTCCAGCAGCAGAACCGCCAGCACGAGCCGTTGTTTGGGCGAGCCGAGATCGACCGGAACGCCACCGGCCCACGCCTCGACGGCGCCGAGGACGCGGAACTCCACGCGGCCACCTCCGCTCACCCTCGTCAGAGCCTGCAAGCGTAGTGCAAGCGCCCTGCATCCGGACGGCGTCATCCTTGCCTGGTGTCCACCGAGGACCCGTCGCCGGAACCGTTGCCCAACCAACCAGACGGGCAGGACCCCCCATTCGGTTCCGGTACGACGGTGGACACCTTCACTTGCACAGGCACCGCCATCTGAGGGCGGTGGGGGTTGGGGGTAGTGCCAGCTCGACGTCTTCCCCCGTGTCGTCGAACTGGCACTTCTTCTTGACTGGGGCTGGGGTTTTCCGTGAAGGCCCCCTTGAGGGACTCAGAGTCCCTCAAGGGG